>DATKFK010000730.1:0-3724 GCA_035544375.1 Thermoanaerobaculia bacterium | reverse complement strand
GTGTCGATGATGTTGATCCGATGGTCGAGCCAGAAGCACGTCGTCGCCGCCGAAGTGATGGTGATGCCGCGTTCCTGCTCCTGCTCCATCCAATCCATCGTCGCGGTGCCCTCGTGCACCTCGCCGATTTTGTAGGAGCGGCCGGTATAATAAAGAATCCGCTCGGTGGTCGTCGTCTTGCCGGCATCGATGTGCGCCATGATGCCGATGTTGCGCGTGTCTTTGAGCGAGCCTTGCCTTGCCATGACGCTTCCAGTCTTTCCTCGGCACCTGGGCGGCCTTCTGGGCCGCTGCTCCGGTGCGCCGTCTCAGCGCCAACCGAGGCGACGCACCGCCGCTGCTCGAGGCTGAGATATGTGGTCTATGCGTGCTCCGGGTCGTCGTCGTACGTCAATCGATCGGTGGTGGCCGAGGAGCTCCGGTGCCGGCCTGGGCGGCGGTCCGGGGCGCGCGGCTACCAGCGGTAGTGCGCGAATGCCTTGTTCGCCTCCGCCATGCGGTGCGTGTCTTCCTTCTTCTTGATGGCGCCGCCGCGGCTCTCGGCGGCGTCCATCAGCTCGCCGGCAAGCCGCGCCCGCATCGTCTTTTCGCCGCGCGCCTGCGCGGTGGTGATGATCCAGCGCATCGACAACGCCAGCTTGCGGCTGGGGCGCACCTCGACCGGCACCTGGTAGGTCGAGCCGCCGACGCGGCGCGACTTCACCTCCACCGCCGGCTTGACGTTCTCGATCGCCTTCTTGAACACCTTCATCGGATCGTCGCTGGTGCGCTGGCGGATGGCTTCCAGGGCGTCGTACAGGATGCGCTCGGCCACCGACTTCTTGCCGTCGCGCATGACCACGTTGACGAACTTGGTCACCAGCTGCGAGTTGTAGATCGGGTCCGGCAGGACCTCGCGCTTGGGAATCTCTCTGCGCCTTGGCATCTGTTCATCTCTCCGATTTCAGGGTAGCGGCCGGTACCAGGCTCGAGCTCAACCCTTGGGCCGCTTGGCGCCGTACTTGGAGCGCCCCTGGCGGCGGTTCTGCACGCCGACCGCGTCCAGCGTGCCGCGGATCACGTGGTAGCGCACTCCGGGGAGATCCTTCACGCGGCCGCCGCGGATCAGCACGATCGAGTGCTCCTGCAGGTTGTGGCCGACACCCGGGATATAGGTCGTCACCTCGATCCCGTTGGTCAGGCGCACGCGGGCCACCTTGCGCAGCGCCGAGTTCGGCTTCTTGGGGGTCTGGGTGTAGACCCGCACGCAGACTCCGCGCTTCTGCGGCGACGACTGCAGCGCCGGGCTCTTCGTCTTGGCGACGGAGCGGGCGCGACCCTTGCGTACCAACTGATGAATCGTAGGCATGCTCCCCGGTTCTCCTTGGTTCCCCAGTTACCACCTACCGACAGCGGCGCCACGGCTCGCAGCCGTGGTTCCCGTATGGCTCACACGGAGGTACGGCGGCTCCGGCGTGCCCCTCCCATCGACCCCATTGACCCCCAAGAGGTCACCGGCAGGGGCGCCGGCCCACAATCTCTAGGCCGCGAGCACCTCGGGGGCCGCGCTTCCTGCCGGAAGACGCACCCACACGCCTCGTCCTTGTAGCAGGACGAAGCTTCGAGCCCGCGTACCGTTCCGAACGGCGTTCAGGATCAGGTCTTCCGGCGGAAGACCTCCCGCCCCGGTCCCTGGCGAGACCCTCGGCGGCGAAACCGGCAGATAGTAGCAGTCCCCCGCAAGCGCCGTCAAGCCCTATAGAAGAACGACGCCGAGGACGCCCCAAGCTCTTGCCCTCTGCCCAGGGACAGGTTGTGCTATGAGCACTACCCCACACGGGGCCCCTGGAAAGCCCGGGCAATTGCCCCAGCCATCTTACACATCCTCATAGCTATGTTAATGTGGAGCAATGAGGACGGTGCAGATGACGATCGACGAAGACCTGATCGCCGAGGTGGATGCCGTGGCGGCGGCACAGGGAAGGAGCCGGTCAGCCTTCACCCGCGACGCCTTGCGTGCTGCGCTGGCGGGCGCCCGGGATCACGAGCTCGAGGAGCGGCATCGTCTCGGATACCAGCGCCACCCGGTGAAGCCCGGAGAGTTCGCCGACTGGGAAGACGAGCAGGTTTGGCCTGACTGAGGGCAACCGGGCCCGCTCGATGCGGGGCGAAATCCGCTGGTATCGGTTCGCTCGCCCGGACAAGCGCCGGCCGGTGCTCGTCCTGACCCGCGATTCGGTCCTGGACTACCTCGCTGAGGTGACGGTCGCGCCGATCACCAGCACCATCCGCGGGCTACCTTCCGAGGTTCTGCTTACTGCCGCCGATGGCATGCCGCGCGATTGCGCGATCAACTGCGATCATCTTCAGACGGTTGCGCAGCACCGGTTGGGACCGGTGATCACCGCCCTGGGCCGAGACCGGCTCGATGAGGTCCGCGCCGCAGTGCTATTCGCCCTCGGCTTCAGGCGCTAAGACCAAGACTGGGAAGCTGCGAGAAGTCGTGGCCTTCCAGCCGCAGCTCGTTGGCTCTGTACTCCTCCAACGCCATCAGGTTCGGGGCGCGCGGCGCGGGTGCTGGCGCACCCACCGGACGTAGGCGGCGAGGGCGTCGAGCTCCGGCGGCTTGATGCGGTCGCCGAAGGCCGGCATCTGGATCACCTCGCCGTCGAGGAAATGCCGGGCGGCGGGGTTGGCCCGCAGCCGGTCGGCCGCGCCCTTCTGGACCCACTGCCGTAGCTCGGCGTCGCTGCGCACCAGGTCGGCGTAGTCGGCGCCGTCCCACGCCGGCACGTAGCCTTTGAGCGAACCGGGATCGGCGATCAGGCCCCGGCCCTCCGCCCCGTGGCAGCCGAAGCAGCCGAACCGCAGCGCCACATCGCGGCCGGCGGCGACCTTGGGGTCCGTGGGATCGCCGAACTGCGAGACGGTGAGCACGTAGACCGTCAGGTCGGCCAGGTCCGCGGCGCTCATCCGGCCGCGATACGCCGGCATCTTGATCAGCGCCCCGCCGTCTGGCCGCTGGCCGGCCGGATGGCCATAGAGGATCCAATCCCGCACGTCGCCGGGGTCGTGGTTGTACATCGTCCAAGAGCCGCCGACCCAGGTCGGCACGTCGCCCGCCCGCGAGTCCGGATCGGGGATGCCTCCCGAACCGCCGGGTCCATGGCAGCCGAAGCACCCCATGCGCTGCGCGACCCGCTCGCCGCGCTGCACCGGGCCGGCTTCGGCGGCAGCCTGCCAGCGGTCCCGCACCACCACCACGGCCAGCGCCGCCGCCTCGGCCAGAACCACCGCCGCCAGCGCCCATGGCACGATGGAGCGGCGCCGGCGGCCGGCGGGAGCTGCCGCCGTCACCTTGCGCTCGGCGGACCGGCTGCCCGCCTCACCGCCACCATCGGCTGCTCCTCGATCCGACCCCATACGCGATCCTCCTGGCGCGACGCCCAGCGGCAGGCCGCCTGCTCGCCAACCCAAGGGGCGATGCCACGCTTCGCCCGTGACCTCGCAACAGTTTGACACGATGCTCGTATCAGGCTTCGAAAACACCCGGAGCCTGGAACCGGAGCGTTCTTTCGACTGGCCTGTGGCGCATCGGGGGCCACTACCGAATGTGGGTCCCCGGGCGCAGCCAGATTGCGCATCACGATCCGGGAAGACCATCGATGCTGCAGGTGGCCAGACGTCGGCAAGCTGTCGACTGGATCGAAGGATAGCAATAAGACTGGGTCTTTGTGGAGGGTCG
>DATKFK010000729.1:0-2573 GCA_035544375.1 Thermoanaerobaculia bacterium | reverse complement strand
GTCGTGGGCGTGCGCACCGGCGACCGCGGCGTCGGCAGGCACGGCGAGAGGAAGGCCAACTTCGAGCCCGGCATCGACATCCGCACCCGCTGCGTGGTGCTCGGCGAAGGGCCGCGCGGCACCCTGGTCAAGCAGCTCGATGCGGCGCTGGGGCTCTCCCGCGGCCGCAACCCGCAGGTCTACGCCCTCGGCTTGAAGGAGGTCTGGGACCTGCCGCCGGGGCGGCAGGCTCCGGTCGGTCAGCGCGGTCCGGTCCCTAAGCTGGCGCCGGGCGACGTCATCCACACCCTCAACTGGCCGCTCGGCTTCGACACCTTCGGCGGCGGCTTCGTCTACGGCATGCAGAACGACCAGCTGATCGTCGGCCTGGTCGTCGGCCTCGACTACAGGAACCCGCGCTTCGATCCCTATCTCGAGTTCCAGCGCTTCAAGACCCACCCCGCCATCGCGCCCCTGCTCGCCGGCGGCAAGCTGGCCTTCTACGGCGCCAAGGCGATTCCCGAGGGGGGCTGGTGGTCGCTGCCCCAGCTCGGCGGCGACGGCTTCCTGCTGATCGGCGATTCCGCCGGCTTCCTCAACAGCCAGCGCCTCAAGGGCATCCACCTGGCGATGAAGTCGGGCATGCTGGCGGCCGAGGCGATCTTCGAGCAGCTCGCGGCGGCGGCAGCCGCGGCGGCAGCCCCACTCCCGCCAGCGACCGCACCGCCCCCTCCGCCGCTCCATCGTCTCTACCAGTCCAAGGTCGAGTCCAGCTGGATTCGCGACGAGATGTGGCCGGTGCGCAACTTCCACCAGGCCTTCGACCACGGCCTGCTCGCCGGCATGGCCCAGGCCGGGCTGGGCCTGATCACCGGCGGCCGCGGCTGGGGGGTGCGCAACCGGCTGCCGACCCGCGCCGGCCACGAGCGCCTGGTGCCGCTGACCTCCGCCGCGGGGAGTCAGCTCGAGCCGCCGCCCCCCATCCCGCCCGCCAGCGCGTCGGTCGACGGCACGCGGCTCGTCTTCGACCGCCTCGCCGACGTCTACATGTCGGGCACGGCGCACGACGAGGACCAGCCCGTCCATCTCCACGTCGCCGACCCCAGCATCTGCGTCACCCGCTGCACGGCGGAGTACGCGAATCCCTGCGAGCGCTTCTGCCCGGCCGCGGTGTACGAGATGGTCGACGATCCGCCGCCGGCGACCGCCGGCGACCCCGCTGCCGCGCCCACCGCTCCGGCCCGCCGCCTCCAGATCAACGCCGCCAACTGCGTGCACTGCAAGACCTGCGACATCATGGACCCCTACGGGATCATCACCTGGGTGCCGCCGGAAGGCGGAGGCGGCCCCAACTACAGCAAGATGTAGCAGCCCGCCGCAGCTCCGCCGGATTTCGGGGAGCCCCCCACGGACCGGGGGGGCCTTACGAGGAGTGCTTGCCCGAGCCGCTGGGCGATATCACGCAGTCGCCGCTGCCGGTCTCGATGACGATCGAGGTGTGGCCGTCGCCGCGCCGCGCCCCCACCACCTTGTCGTGGTGGCGCCCGTGCCGCAGCACCGCATCGGAGTAGTCCACCCGCAGATCGCCGCTCGACTGGTCCGCCGTGACGTCGAAGGATGCCGACGGGCCGGCCCACAGGCGCACGTCGCCGCTCCCGGTCTTGGCGGTGATCCGCCGGGTGTGCTCGAGCGAGCTGGTGACCTCGACGTCCCCCGAGCCGGTGTCGGCGTTCAGCTCCTCGAGCTCCACGCGCACCACGCGCACCTCGCCGCTGCCGGTCTCGGCCGATAGCTGGCCGGCCGCGCCGTCACGCACCGTGACGTCGCCCGAACCGGTGTGGAGCTTCAGCTTGCCGACCGCCACCTTCTCGATGCGGACGTCGCCCGAGCCGGTGTCGACGCCGGCATTGCCCACCAGCTGGTGGATCACCACGTCACCCGAGCCGGTGTCGATCGAGGTCTCGCCGCGGCTGCTGCCGAGCACGATGTCGCCCGAGCCGGTGTCCAGCCGCAGCTGGCCGGCGAAGGACTCGAGCCGGATGTCGCTGCTGCCGGTGTCGAGCGACAGCGTGCCCTCGAGCGCGCCGCCGTGCACCTTGCCCACCAGGTTGCGCAGCGCCACGTCGCTCGTCGCCGGCAGCGCGATGCGCAGGTCGGCGTAGAGGGTCGGCGCCGACGACCGCCGGCCGGTATAGACCCGCACCCGCTCGCTCCGGTAGGTGGTCGAGCTCGAGCTGTTGTCGAAGAGGCTCCAGAAGCTCGACTCCGACCCTTCGCGCGGCTGCGGGTAGAAGTACGAACGGTAACGGTCCACCGGGTAGGACAGGTCCCACTCCTCCCGCCCCTTGTTGTCCTGGGCCTTCACCCACCTCATCTCCTGCAGCACGCGCTGGGTCTCGCCGCTCCCCGGCAGCTCGGCGTGCACGGTGGCGTCGATCACCACCTGGGTGCCCGTGCCGGGAACCAGCTCGACCCGCCCGGCCAGGTTGCCGAGCCGCAGCGAGGCGCCCGGCGTCACTGGGAACGCCTGCCGGAAGGTCCGCGTCTCGGTCTCGGCGGCGAGCCGTCCCCCCCCCCCCCACCCCCCCCCCCGG
>DATKFK010000728.1:0-2071 GCA_035544375.1 Thermoanaerobaculia bacterium | reverse complement strand
GGCGTGAGCCGCGGGCCCCTCACTGCGACTCCATGGGGGCCCAGACAGTCCGCTCGGCCTCGGCAAGATCCCCGCAGAGCCCATTGGTCGCAGTCAGGGGCCCGCGGCTCACGCCCGGCCGGATGGGGGTGCCTCCCGGAGGCTATGCGGGCAGCTCGACGGTGAACACCGTGCCGCGCGGTCGGTTGTCCTCCACCCGGATCGATCCGTGGTGGTCGGCGACGATGCGATGCACGATCGCCAGCCCCAGGCCGGTGCCCCTCCCCTTGGTCGAGAAGTAGGGCAGGAACAGCTTCTCCTTGGCGTCGGGAGGGATGCCCCGGCCGGTGTCGGCGACCTGGATGGCGAGGTGTCCGTCCCGCTGCTCGGCCGACACCGTCACCCGGCCGGGTGCGTCGGTGGCCTCGACCGCGTTGTCGATCAGGTTGATCAGGGCGCGCTTGATCTGCTCCGCGTCGAGCACGACACCCGCCAGGTCGCCGTCGAGCTGCGCCACGACCTCCACCCCCGGCTTCAGGTTCTGGTACAGGTGCAGCGTCTCGTCGACCAGCCGCGGCAGATCGACGCGCGAGGGCTGTGGCCGCGGCATGCGGGCGTACCGCGAAAACTCGTCGACCATCCCCTGCAGCGTCGTCACCTCGCGGACGATGATCTCGACCCCGTCCTCGATCGCCTTGGCCAGGCCCGGCTCCGACTGGCGGTGCTTCTTGAGCATCCGCTCGGCGGCAAGCCGGATCGGCGTCAGCGGGTTCTTGATCTCGTGCGCGATGCGGCGGGCAGCCTCGTTCCAGGCCGCCAGCTGCTGCGCCTTGATCAGCTCGGTGAGGTCCTCGAGCACCAGCACCCGGCCGCGCGGCGTCCCGGCCGCGCCTTCCAGCGCGGTGACTTTGGCCTCGAAGGTCTGCCACTCGCCGCCCAGGATGAGATGCACCTCCTTGCTGGCCTCCGGCCGCGGCTCGGCGAGCAGGGCCGCCAGCTTGTGCCGCTCGGGGTCGGCCCAGGCCTCCGTGAGCGGCCGTCCCACCACGTCCTCCTCGCGCTGGCGCAGCAGGCGCAAGGCCGCCTCGTTGCAGGTGAAGATGCGCCCTTCCGAGTCGATCGAGACGACGCCGGCGGCGACGCTCTGCAGCACCGCGGCGATCAGCGCGCGCTCCGCCGCCAGGCGCTGGTTGCTCAGGGTGAGCTCGCGGTTGCCGCGCTCGAGCTGATCCTTGTTGTTGGCCAGCTCGTCGGTCATCCGGTTGAAGGAATCGACCAGCACTCCCAGCTCGTCGTCGGCCTGCACGTCGACGCGATGGTGTAGATCGCCGCCGCTGATCCGCCGCGTCCCCTCGGCGAGGGCCTGGATCGGCACCGTAACCCGTCGTGCCAGGTACAGACCCACCCACGAGGAAGCGAGCAGGATGACCAGGGTCACCATGATGAAGATCAGCAGGTGGCTGGCGCGCAAGTCGTCCTTTTCCACTTCGATCTGGCGATAGGACTGGAAATCCTCGATCAGCCGCGCGCTGCGCTCGGCCAGGACGGGGTCGAGCAGGGTCGCGGCCACCACCAGGGTGGGGCCCCCGGCAGCGGCGGCACGACCCGCCGGCCGGCGGCCTGCGGCCACGGCGTAGAGGAGCCTGCCGCGCCCGCCCGGCGGGGTGTCGATCTGAAACGCTTCGCTCTCGGCGGCAGCCTCCTCCAGGATGGAGTGGTGCGGCTCGGGGAGGTCCTTGATGCCGGACTGGGAGTTGACCACTCCCTGCACGAACTCGGTGCCTTCGTAGACCGAGAGCAGGTCGAGGTGGAGCTCGGCCAGCAGGCGTTCCAGGCGCTGGCGCTCGACCGCTGTCCGCGGGTCGAGGCCGGCTGTCTCGCGCAGCACCCGCTGGGCGTCGCGGAGGTTGTGCTGCTCGATGCGGTCGTACAGCGCCTTGGCGACGGCGCTGCCACGCTCGAGCACCGGCCGCACCGGGGTGTTGAACCAGCGGTCCATCGAGCCCTGCAGCAGCTCGGTGGCGATGGCGAAGAGCGCCAGCACCGGAAACAGCGACTGGCCGATGTAGGTGGCCACCAGCTGGAACTTGAA
>DATKFK010000727.1:0-2297 GCA_035544375.1 Thermoanaerobaculia bacterium | reverse complement strand
GAAATACCTTCATGCGTTTATCGACCGCCACGGGAAGGCCAGGTATTATTTTCGGCGGAATGGCAAGCGCACGCCCCTACCCGGCTCCCTGGGGTCACAGGAGTTCATGGACGCCTACGCCGCCTGCCTAGCCGAGCGGCTCCCAGTAGCGCCACGGCGAGCGGCCGCCGCGCCCGGAACGTTTGCGGCGCTCGCCATGAGCTATTATGGGTCACCGAAGTATCGCGACCTGGCCCCGAGCAGCCGGGCGAACTACCGGCGCGTCATCGACGGATTTTTGGAGGAACATGGGCACCGCAGAGTGGACCAGCTTCGCCGCGAGCACATCGACGCGATCATCGGAAAGATGGACGACCGGCCCGGGGCCGGAATCGTACTGCTCAAGCGTATCCGGACGCTCGTGCGCTACGCGATCTCGATCAAATGGTTGAGCCACGATCCGACTCTCGGGGCGACCAGCTACCGGTCCAAGGAGTTCCATACCTGGAACGAAAAGGAGCTTGCGCAGTTCGAGGCCCGCTGGCCCGAGGGATCGCGCCAGCGCCTTGCCTATGCGCTTCTCCTCTATACCGGCCAGCGCGGCTCTGACGTGTACCGCATGTCCTACGGCCACATCGACGGCGACACTATTGAAGTGGCGCAGCAGAAGACGGGTCAGGAGGATTCGGACGAAAAGCTGGTCATCCCCATGCATCGGAACCTCCGGGGCGAACTGGCGCTGGCGAAGCGGGAGCATCTCGTCATTCTTACGACGGCCTTCGGCCAACCTTTCAGCCTCAAGGGCTTCGGCAACTTCGTATCGGATGCTATCCAGGCTGCGGGATTGCCTGCGAGGTGCAAAGCCCATGGCCTGCGAAAGGCAGCAGCGCGCCGCTTGGCAGAGGCCGGGTGTACGGTCAAGCAGATCCAGGCGATTACCGGTCACAAGTCGCTCGAAGAAGTCGAACGGTACACCCGTAAGGCCGACCAGATGCGTCTCGCGCGCCAGGCTGTGACGATGCAGGAGAAGGATAGGGAATCGTAGTTCGGGAGCTGGCGAAGCAAAGCGCCAATAACTATCACCCTAGTCACCGCCCCACGAGGTTGGCTCGGCTGACCGGCTTGACCGCCGCTCCCCTGTCGCCGCGGCGACCACCAGCGCCTCCGCTGCCTCCTGTCTGCCCGGGCCTCCGCTGCCTCCCTTCCACCTGCGCCTCCGCTTGCGCCGTTTCGGCCTCGACCAGGCTGACCGGGTTGCCGCGGTTGACCTGCTTGAGCCACCCTCTGATGGCCGAGAAGGCGCTCACAGCCGTGGTGCAGGAAGCCTATGTGCAAGGCAGTTTCAACCCGCTCGGTGGACGATCTCATGCAGGCGATGGGCATGAGCGGTATCTCCAAGAGCCAGGTGAGCCGGCTCTCTGCGGTGAGATCGACGACAAGGTGAAGGCGTTCCTTGCCCGTCCGATCGAGGGCGACTGGCGGTATTTGTGGATCGACGCCACCTACGTGAAGGTGCGCCAGGATGGTCGCATCGTGTCGGTCACGGTGATTGTTGCGGTCGGCGTCAATAGCGACGGCCGGCGCGAAGTTCTCGGCATGGATACCGGTCCGCCTGAAGCCGAGACGTTCTGGACGGCGCTCCTGCGCATGCTCGCCCGCCGGGGGTTACGCGGCGTCAAGCTGGTCGTCTCCGACGCCCACGAGGGCATCAAGGCCGCCGTCAGCAAAGTGCTCAACGCCACTGGCACCGTTGCCGCGTGCACTTCATGCGCAACGCGCTGGCGCATGCCGGCAAGAGTGGGTTGGCGCGTCGTCTCCGCCTTCATTGCAACTGCCTTCGCCCAGGACGATGCCGAGGCGGCAAAGACACAGTGGGGCCGCGTAGCAGACCAGTTTCGTCCCAAGCTGCCCAAGCTCGCCACCTTCCTGGACGAGGCCGAGACCGATGTGCTGGCCTATATGACGTTCCCGCCGCAGCATCGGACTAAGCTGCACTCCACAATCCGATCGAGCGCCTCAACGGCGAGATCAAGCGGCGGACCGGGGTGGTCGGCATCTTCCCCAACGAGGACGCCATCATCCGCCTGGTCGGCGCGATCCTGCTCGACGAGCAGAATGATGAATGGGCCGTCCAGCGCGCCCGCTACATGACCCTGGAAACCATCGCGCCGTTGAGCGCTGATCCCGCCGTCAGCTTTCCTGTAATCGCCCAGCTGACCTGCCCGGCTCCTGCCGGTGAACACGGTGCCCAGCGTGCTACACCACGCCAGGGGACACGATCTGTCCGACACGCTGAGTCCGGCGAACTCTCCCTTTGG
>DATKFK010000726.1:0-9347 GCA_035544375.1 Thermoanaerobaculia bacterium | reverse complement strand
GGTCGCGGCTCCGATGGTCGCCAGTCGCGACACTCCTGCTGGTCGGAGCCGCGGCCCGGCGCCACGGCTGCCGGCCGGGGCGGCGCGGCTAGCCGGCGGCCGCCAGCTCCTTCAGCGTGGCGATGGCGTGATCGCACTCCTCCGCGGTGTTGTAGAAATGCGGCGACAGCCGGATGCCGGCGCGGGGCCGGTAGTCGCACATGATCTCGCGCTGCAGCAATTCCTGGCAGAGGCGCTCCGCCTGCTCGTGCCAGATCGAGACGGTGCCGGCCCGGCGCTCCGGGTCGCGCGGTGTCCGCACCTCGAAGCCGGCCTCCTCCGCGGCGGCCATCAGGTGCGTGGTGAGCTGCAGCGAACGCTCGCGGATCCGCCTGGCGCCGACGCCGGCGACGATGCGGTAGCCGGCGCGGCACGAGTAGAGGGCCGGGATGTTGGGCGTGCCGTTGAGGAACCGCCATGGAGTGTCGGCCAGCCGGACCGGGCCGGTCCGAAAAGCGAACGGCTCGGCGTCCGCCTGCCAGCCGGTGAGCGCCGGCCGCAGCTCCGGCGCCAGCGCCGGCCGCACCCACAGGAAGCCGGCGCCGGGACCGCCGCAGAGCCACTTGACGGAGCCGCCGACCGAGGCATCGACGCCCCAGGCGTCGAGCTCGAGCGGCAGCACCCCCGCCGACTGGTAGACGTCGAGCAGCAGCACCGCTCCCACCTCGCGGCAGCGGCGGGCGATGGCGGCGGCGTCCTGGACGAAGGCGCTGCGGAACAGCGTGTGGGAAACCGGCACCAGCCGGGTGTGCTCGTCGATCGCCGCCAGCAGGCGCTCGGTCGGCACGCCGATGCCGTCGTCCGAGGGCACCACCACGATCTCCGCGCCCTTGCGCCGCTCGCCCTCGGCCAGGTACATCACGTTGGGGAAGTTGAGCTCGGTGTAGACGATGCGGTTGCGATTGGGCGGATAGTCGAAGCACGAGAAGAAGACCGCCGCCGCGACCGAGACGTTCTGATGCATCGCGACCTGGCCCGGGCCGACGCCGAGCAGCGGCGCCAGCAGGTCGCCGGTTTCGGCGGACATCTCCCACCAGCCTTCATGCCAGGCGCGCACGCCCCGTTCGTCCCACTGGCGGGCGAAGGTGGCGAGCTCGTCGCGCACGCCGCGCGGCATGGCGCCGAGCGAGTTGTTGATCAGGTAGGTCGTGCGCTCGAGGATCGGGAACTCACGCCGCAGCGCCAGCAGGTCGTCCATCGGCTCACCTCCCCTGCCATTGTGCCGGCCGCTTCTCGAGGAACGCCTTGACGCCCTCCTCCTTGTCGGCCGAGGAGAAGCACAGGCAGAAGAGGTCGCGCTCGTAGACGATCCCGTCCTCGATGGACAGCCGCTCGCCGGCGCGCACCGCTTCCTTGGCGATGCGCACCGTCAGCGGGCTCTTGCTCGCGATCCTGGCCGCCAGCTCCAGGGTGCGGGCACGCAGCTCGTCGTGCGGCACCACCATCTCCACCAGCCCGATCTCGCGGGCTTCGGCGGCGCCGATCATGTCGCCGGTCAGGATCAGGCGCATGGCGTGGCCGCTGCCCACCAGGCGCGACAGGCGCTGGGTGCCGCCGCCGCCCGGGATCAGGCCGAGGTTGATCTCCGGCTGGCCGAAGCGGGCCTTCTCCGACGCGATGCGCAGGTCGCAGGACATCGCCAGCTCGCAGCCGCCGCCCAGGCAGAAGCCGTTGATCATCGCGATCACCGGCTTGGGAAAGGCGGCCATCACGTCGAAGACACGCGGGCTGCGCATCGCGTGCCGCTGGTCGAACGGCGTGCGGCCGGCGAACTCGCCGATGTCGGCCCCCGCGATGAAGGACTTCTCCCCGGCGCCGGTGATGATCACCACGCCAACCCCGTCGTCCTGCTCGCTCTGCGCGAGCGCCGCCAGCATGTCGGTGCGCACCTGCTCGTTCAAGGCGTTCAGCTTGTCCGGGCGGTTGACGGTCAGGATGGCCACCCGGCCCTCCCGCTCCAAAAGGATCGTGTCAGGCATCTGTGGTCTCCAAGGGATTATTCCGAAACCACCGGGTCCCAACCCGGTGGTGCGGGGGAGGGGACGCCCCCTCCCCTTCGCTTCGGCCAACCGTTTCTCAGCAATGGCGCCATCGCGGCGGCCGCTTCTCGAGGAAGGCGTCGATTCCCTCGCGCATGTCTTCGAGCCGGGTCAGCTCGTCGAGGTAGATGCGTTCGGCGGCCGCCAGGGCCTCGGGCAGCGGCAGGTCGCGCCCGCCGGCGACCGCGCGCTTGATCAGCCGCAGCACGGGCGCGCTCTTGCCGCCGAGCTCCTCGGCCAGGCGGGCGCAGCCGTCCTCGAGACGCCCGGCGGGCAGGAGGCGCTGGACCAGCCCGAGCTCCGCGGCACGGCCGGCGCCGATCGGATGGCCGGTGGCCAGCAGCTCGAGCGTGCGGGCGGGACCCAGCCGCGCCGGGTACAGCGCCGCCGCCACGGGCGGATAGCAGCCCAGGTCCACCTCGGGCTGCCCGAAGCGCGAATCCTCGGTGGCGATCACCAGGTCGCAGGCCATGGCCAGCTCCATGCCGCCCCCCAGGCAGTGGCCCTCGACCGCCGCCACGGTGATCGCCGGCAGGGCGCGCAGCCCGACGATGGCCTCGCGGAGCGCGGCGAGCATGGCGGCGACTCGCTCCGGGACGTGGTCCTGGACTGCGGTGCCCGCTGAAAAGGCGCGCCCGCCGGCGCCGCGCACGAAGACCAGCGCCAGCTCGGCGTCGCCCGCCAGCTCGCCCACGGCGTCGCGCAACGCCGCCAGCGCCGCCAGGTCGAGCACGTTGAGCGGCGGCCGGTCGAGCGTCACGGTGGCGGTCCGTCCGGCGCGCCTGACGGAGATTGGCGAGATTGGCGAGATTGGCGAAATCGGCGCGGCCGGCGAGCCCGGCGCGATCGGCGACGCGGCCCCCTGGGGCCCGGCCGCGAGGTGGGAGTGCGGGTCGTGGGGCGAGCGCATCAGGCCTCGCCGCCCGCGGCCGTGCCGCCGCCCGGCCGCCGGCTGGCGGCGAAACCGGAGACGGCAGCGGCGAAGTCGTGCCAGAGCGCCAGCTGTTCCGGCAGGGCGAGCAGGTTTTCGGGATGCCACTCGACGCCGCGCACCCACCAGCCGTCGCCGCCCGCCGCGCCGGCGCCCCCGGAACCGTCGGCCAGGACGGCGGCCTCGATCAGGCCGTCCTCGGCGGCGGCAACCGCCAGCAGCCCGGCGGCCAGCCGCTTGACTCCCTGGTGGTGGCGGCTGTTGACCCGCGGCGCCGGGCCGGCCGCCGCGAGCCGCTCGCCGATGGGCGCCTGGGGCGCGAGCAAGCGCACCGCGTGGGCCAGCCGGTCGCTCGGCGGCCCCGGGTCGTGCGCCGTCGCGGACGGCCTCTGCAGCGGCAGGTCCTGCCAGAGCGTGCCGCCGAAGAAGACGTTGAGCACCTGGAAGCCGCGGCAGACCGCCCACACCGGCAGGCGCCTGGCCCGGGCCGCCGCCAGCAGCTCCCATTCGAGCGCGTCGCGCTCCGGCACCGGCTCGACGCCGGCATCCGGCAGCAGCGCCTCGCCGTAGCGGCCGGGGTCCACGTCGTCGCCGCCGCAGAGCACCAGGCCGGTGGCGCCGGCGGCCAGCTCGGCGACGTCGCGTTCACGGCTGGCCGGGGCCACGGCGGTGGCCGGAGCCTGCACCGCCGCGGGAGGGGTGGGCGCCCCGGCGCCGCCGGCAGGCGCGCCGGACACGGCGCTGGCGGCGGCCGTCGTGCTGGCGGCTGGGCCGCCGATACTGGTTGCCGCACCCGCCCCAGCCTGCGCCGGCGCGCCGGCCGGCGTGACGACCCGGATCGAGCCCGCGGGAACGCCGGCGGCCGCGAGCGCCGCGACGTAGGGCGCTGCTTTCACCGCGTTGGTGGCCGCCACCAGCACGGTGCCGCCCGCCGCGGCAGTCATCGCGCCGCCGCTCCGCGCTGCCGGGCGGCGCCGCCGCTGTTTCCGGCGTCGCCGGGCGTGCCGGCGTTACCGGGCGTGCCGGCCTCGCCGGGCGTGCCGGCGCCGCCGGCATCGCCGCCGCAGCCGGTGCGCAGGGTGCCGTCGAAGCCGTCCTCGCGCTCGACCAGCGCCGCCAGGCCCATGCCGCCCGAGACGCAGAGGGTGGCGATGCCGCGCCGCTGCCCGCGCGCCGCGAGACCGTGCAGCAGGGTGACCAGGATGCGGGCGCCGGTGGCGCCGATGGGGTGGCCGAGGGCGATGGCGCCGCCGTCCGGGTTCACCCGCTCGCTGTCGGCGGGCAGGCCGAGCCCGCCCAGGCAGGCCAGCACCTGGGAGGCGAAGGCCTCGTTGAGCTCGATGGCGTCGATGCCGTCGAGCGCCTGGCCGGCGCGGTCGAGCAGGCGGCGCACCGCCGGCACCGGACCGATGCCCATGATCCGCGGCTCCACCCCGACCACCTCCCAGCCGAGCAGCCGCGCGGCCACCGGCAGCCCCAGCTCGGCGGCGGCGCGGCGTGAAGCGACGATGAGCGCGGCGGCGCCGTCGGTGATCCCCGAGGCGTTGGCGGCGGTGACCGTGCCGCCCTGGCGGAAGACCGGCGTCATGCGCGCCAGGGCCTCCAGGGTGACGCCGTCGCGCGGATGCTCGTCGCGATCAATGATCAGCGGGGTCAGCGGGGTCGGCGGGGTTGCCACAGCCAGGCGGGCCGCGGCGCCCTTCTTGCCCGCCACCTCGACCGGCACGATCTCGGCGGCGAAACGGCAGGCGGCGCGCGCCCGCGCGCAGCGCTCCTGGCTGCGCACCGCGTAGGCGTCGGCGGCGCCGCGGTCGATGCCCGCCTCGATCGCCAGCTCCTCGGCGGTCTCGCCCATCACCATCCCGGAGAGCGGATCGTCGAAGCCGTCGCGGTACATGCCGTCGACGATCTCGGCGTGCCCGAGGCGGTAGCCCCAGCGCGCCCGCGGCAGCAGGTACGGGGTGTTCGACATGCTCTCGGTGCCGCCGGCCAGCACCACCCGCGCCTCGCCGAGCCGGATGGCGCGGGCGGCGCAGAGAACGGCCTGCAGCCCCGAGCCGCAGGCCTGGTTGACGGTGAAGGCCGGACGCTCGTCCGGCACGCCGGCGCGATGGGCGATCTGGCGCGCGGTGTTGGGGCCGCCGCCGGCCTGGCGGGCGTGGCCGAAGATCACCTGGTCGACGAGATCGGTGCGGCCGGGGGCCAGGCCGGCCCGCGACAGGGCGGCGGCGGCGGCGGCGGTGCCGAGGTCGGCGGCGGACAGCGCCGCCAGCGCGCCGCCGAACTTGCCGATCGGCGTGCGCACGGGGGCCGCCAGGACGACGTCGTCGTCGGCTGGCGGCCCGGGCGGTGCGAGCGGCGAGGGATCGCGGTTGGGCACGCGGGCCGGCCCTACCTGCCGACGTAGACCGACTTCGTCTCGGTGTAGGACTCGAGCGCCTGCTTGCCCAGCTCGCGGCCGAAGCCGCTCTGCTTGTAGCCGCCGAAGGGGGCGCCGGAGTCGTACCAGTTGTACTGGTTGATCCACACCGTGCCGGCCTGCACCTGGCGCGCGACCTGGTGCGCCTTGCCGACGTCGCGCGTCCAGACGCCGGCGGCGAGGCCGTAGATGTTGGCGTTGGCCTGCGCCACCGCGTCGGCGACGTCGCGGAAGGGGATCACCACCACGACCGGCCCGAAGATCTCCTCGCGCGCCACGGTCATGTCGTTGTTCACCCCGTCGAGGACGGTCGGCTGCATGAACCAGCCCTTGCCTCCGACCGTCGCCGGCACGCCGCCGTGCGCGACCCGCGCCCCCTCGCGGCGGCCGGTCTCGACGTAGCCCAGGACGCTCTCGCGCTGCTTTTCCGACACCAGCGCGCCGAGCCGCGTCTTGGGGTCGAGCGGATCGCCCGGCACCAGGCGGCGGGTGCGGTCCACCAGCCGCTCGACCACCTCGTCGTGGACCTTGTCCTCGACGAACAGCCGCGAGCCGGCGGCGCAGACCTCGCCCTTGCCGTAGAAGATGCCGTTGTAGGCGCCCTTGACCGCGGCGTCGAGGTCGGCATCGGCGAAGACGATGTTGGGAGACTTGCCGCCCAGCTCCAACGTGACCCGCTTGATGGTGTCGGCGGCGCCGCGCATGATGCCGCGTCCGACCTCGGTCGAGCCGGTGAAGGTGATCTTGGCGACCCGCGGGTCCTGGACCAGGGCGTTGCCGACCGCCGCGCCGCCGCCCGGCACGACGTTGAGGACGCCGGGCGGCAGGCCCGCCTCGCTCGCCAGCTCGGCGAATTTGAGCGCCGTCAGCGGGGTGTAGGAGGCCGGCTTGTGCACCACGGTGTTGCCGCAGGCGAGCGCCGCCGAGATCTTCCACATGGCCTGGATGAGCGGGAAGTTCCAGGGGGTGATGGCGGCGACCACCCCGACCGGCTCGCGCAGCGTGTAGGCGAGCACGAACGGGCCGGACACCGGCAGCGTGTCGCCGGTGATCTTGTCGGCCCAGCCGGCGAAGTAGCGCAGGGAGTCGATGGCAGTGGGCAGGTCGACGTAGCGCGACTCGAAGATCGGCTTGCCGTTGTCGAGGGTCTCGGCCAGCGCGAACTCGTCGATGCGGGCTTCCAGCGCGTCGGCGATCTTGTACAGCAGGCGGCCGCGGTCGCGCGCCGACGTCTTCTGCCCCCAGTCGCCCAAAAGCGCGGCGTGGGCCGCCTCGACGGCCCGGCCGGCGTCGGCGGCCGAGGCCGAGGCGACCTGGCACAGGACCTCCTCGGTGGCCGGGTTCTCGGTGGGGAAGGTGCGCCCGCCTTCGGGCTCGACCCACCGGCCGCCGATGAACAGCGCCGGCGGCGGCAGGCGCGCCGCGTCGGCCTTGGCGGCCAAGCTGGCAGTCTCTTGCACCGCGGTCATCGTCACACCCCCTTGAACTGCGGCTGGCGCTTGGCGACGTAGGCGTCCAGGCCCTCGCGCGCATCCTTGCTCTCGAACAGCTGCTGCTGCAGCTCGCGCTCGATCGCCAGGCCGCTCTCGAACGGCACCTCGGCGCCCGACTGCACGGCGCGCTTGATGCGGCCGACCGCCTTGGCGGCGCGGTTGGGCGGGCAGAACTGGCGGGCGAAGGCGTGGACCTGGCCGGCGAAGTCGTCCGCTTCGAAGATCTGGTTGAGGATGCCGAGCTTCTCGCCGTCCTCGAAGGAGATGAGGCGGCCGGTGGTCATCAGCTCGATGGCGCGGGACTTGCCGATCAGGCGCGCCAGGCGCTGGGTGCCGCCGGTGCCGGGGAGGACGCCGAGGTTGATCTCGGGCAGCCCGAGCTTGCCGGCGTTGCGCTTGGCGATCCGCAGGTCGGCGGCCATGGCGATTTCGAGGCCGCCGCCGACGGTGTGGCCGTTGAGCGCGGCGACGACCAGCTTGGGCGTCTGCTCGAGACGGTTGAGGGTCTCGTTGGCGTGCAGGCAGAAGTGATATTTGAAGTTGGGCTCGGCCTCGGACAGCATCTGGATGTTGGCGCCGGCGCAGAAGAACTTCTCCCCCTGGCCGGTGAGGACGATGACGTGGACTGAGGCGTCGAAGCGAGCCTCGAGGATGGCGGCGTCGAGCTGCCGCATCATCTCGTGGGTGTAGGTGTTGGCAGGGGGATCGTCGAGGGTGAGGTAGGCGATACCGTCGCGGACCTCGTAGCGGACCAGGGTGCGCTGGGGGGCCGCGGCCTTGGGCTTGGCGACCTCGTTGACCTCGTTGACCTCGGTGGCGTGAGCCATGCTTATCTCCTCATGTCCTTAGAGTGCGGGTAGAGCGGGTGATTGCTGCTGAAAAAACCGGCGGGACCTCGCCGCCGGGCATTGTACGCCTTCCCGGGTGGACGGCGCGAGCCGGGAGAGACGGCGCCGATACGGGCTCAGCCCCCCTGGGCTCAGCCCCCTATTTCCATGAAGCTGACCAGGTTGCCGTAGTTGCCGCTGGTCAGCTGGTGCTCGGCCGGTTTCTCTCTCAGGACCCTGAGGATCTCGGCCTCGATGGCCTGGGGGCCTTCGGGTAGGAGGTGGCGCAGGGGGTAGACCCGGTCGGCGAAGAGACAGAGGCGCAGCTCGCCCCTCGACGTCAGGCGGAGCCGGTTGCAGTCGGCACAGAAGGTGTGCGACAGGGGCGTGATGAAGCCGATGGCTCCCGTGGCCCCGGCCAGGCGATAGGCGGCGGCAGGCCCGGTGCGCCGAGCGGCCGGCGCTTCCGGGGTGAGGCGCCCGAAGCGCTCCTCGATCCTTTGCTTCACCACCTCGGCCGAGACGTACTCGTCGGGTTGCAGGTGGCGGTTGCTGGCGGTGGGCATCATCTCGATGAAGCGCACCGACAGCGGACGGTCGAGCGTGAGCTGCACCAGCCGGTCGACGTCGTCGAGGTTCTGCCGCGAGAGCAGCACGGCGTTGAGCTTGACCGGGGAGAGGCCGGCGGCGAGGGCAGCTTCGACGCCCTCCCAGACCGCCTGCAGGTCGCCTCGCCGGGTGATGGCGCGGAAGCGCTCGGCGTCCAGGCTGTCGATGCTGACGTTCACCCGATCGACGCCGGCCGCGCGCAGCGGTCCTGCCAGGCGCGCCAGCTCGGTGCCGTTGGTGGAAAGGGCCAGGTTTTCGACGCCCGGCAGGGCCTTGATGCGGCGTGCGATCTCGAGGATGTCCTTGCGCACCAGCGGCTCGCCGCCGGTCAAGCGCACCCGGCGTATGCCGAGGCGGACCAGGGCGCCGACGATGGCCGCGAATTCCTCGGGCCGCAGGAAGTCGCGGTCCCCGAACGGGAACTCGGCGTCCTCCGGCAGGCAGTAGGAGCAGCGCAGGTTGCAGCGGTCGGTGACCGAAACCCGGAGATAGGTGAGGCGCCGGCCGAAGGCGTCGGTCAGGGGATGCGGCGTTGCGTCCTCGCGGGGCTGGTGGTCCTTGTGGGGCTGGTGGCCGAGCGCCGCCCGCGGGCCCATCGCCGCTCTCGGTCCGCCGGCGGCGCCGCCGGCCACGGTGGGCTCGGTGGCGGGCTGGGCAAGGATGCGCAGTCCAGGGGAGGCGGGGCGTCGGGTTGTCTTTGGTCGGCTCATGGTCCCCGGACCGGCGCCGCGTCGAGAGCCGGCGGCGGTCACATCAGTGGCACGTCGCTGGCACATCGCCGGCACCTGCATCGCTTCTTGCCGCGGGGCCACACCGGAGACAACCGCACGAAGGGCAAGGACTTGTCCTTCGCAGGCCCGCCTTTCCAAGCACGGGAGGCGGTCCGGTTTCCCGGGCCACCCTGTCGGCCTGCCCCCCCGCCGCTTGCCGGGTAGGGTGGAGCAGGCTCGGTGGGCCTCACGGTATTGTACGCCCGGCAGGCGTTTGATT
>DATKFK010000725.1:0-4363 GCA_035544375.1 Thermoanaerobaculia bacterium | reverse complement strand
AACATCATGTGCTGCACCCGGTCGGTGAACTCGAAGTACTGCACCAGCACGTCCCAGTTGTCGTCGGCCAGCAGGCCGCGCAGCATCTCGCGATCCTTGGCGACGGTTGCCTGCACGTCCTCGAGGAACACCTGCTCGTCCGACGTGCCGTCGGTCAGCGACCAGGTATCGATCTGCCAGCCGATGGTCTTGAACCGCCCGAAGCGGTCGGTGAGCTGCCCGACGAACGAGCCCGGCGTGGTGATGGCGAGCCCGGGCGGCAGGTGCTCGGGGTCGAACTGGATCGGCGACAGGTAGAGCCGCAGCTCGGGGCTGATCGAGAGCACCCGGAACTTGCCGATGCCGTGCACCTTGATCAGCGCGTTGAACGGGAAGACGAAGGGCACCCAGCCGCTCCACTGCCCGGCCTTGAGGGTCAGGTCGTTGCCCGACACCTGGATGCGCACGCTGCCGCGGTCGTCGGCGACCGTCAGCCGCATCGGGATCTTGATGAAGTCGCCCTGGCCGGGGAACAGGTCGTTGGGGATCTCCTTGATCTCGGTGTCGATCACCCCCTTGTTGTCGGGCAGCTCGACCACCTCGACCTTGAAGTCGCCGCCGCCCTTGGGGGTGAAGAACAGCTCGGAGGTGAAGTAGAAAGGCTTGCCGATGCGCTTCGACAGGTCGGGAGTGCCGAGGCCGCTCAGCAGCTGGCCCTCTTCGTATGGCTTCGGCGGGAACGTCACCGGCACCCGCATCACCCGCACCCGCTTGCCGGCATGGCCGAGGATCGCCCAGAAGGTCTCGCCGCGCTGCCGGTTGAAGGCCACGGGCCGCTGCTTGGGCAGCAGGCGGTCGGCGGCGACCCCGGCGCCGATGCCGGCGGCGATGCCGCAGAGCGCGGCCGCCACGGCGGCGATCGCGGCGCTGCCGCGCCAGCCCTCGCGGCGGCCCACCACGCGCCTCACCACCGCCGCCGCCAGCAGCGCCAGCAGGCAGACCGCGACTCCGGCGATCGCCCCGACGATCCAGCCGTTGCCCTTGCCCCACAGGAACGGCTCCTCTTTCTGGTCGAAGGCGGCGAAACTGGGGTGGTAGGTCTGCGGGTCGCGCTTCAGGAAGTCGAAGATGCCGTGGCGGCCGGGGTTCAACCCGGTCGCAAAGGTTGACCACGACACCGGCGTCTGCGACGGAATGGTCGACAGCAGCGGTGCGAAGGCGCCCTGCCGCCGCAGCGCCGCCAGGTGGGGCAGCTTGCCCTCGGCCATCCAGCGCTCGGTGAGCTTGGCGTCGGCGCCGTCAAAGCCCAGGATGACCAGCTTGCGCGAAGGCTGGGCGGCCCCCGGCGCGGCCGCCGTCACGAGGAGCGCCAGCAGCCCGGCGGCCGCAAGCCGCGAAGGCGGCCGCCGCCCGGAGCGAGTCGCATCCGGGGGTGCGGCGGGCGCGGCAGGCACGGCAGGCGTTGACGGCACGGGACGGCGTTGCGGCACGGGACGGCATGGCGGCATGGCGGCGATCTGTGGCATGGGCGATTTGGCGTCCGCTGGAAGGGAGCTCTGGGGTCCGCGCCAACCTGCGGCCAGGCGCTGAACCGGCGGCGATCGAAGGCTTCGCACTATACCAACTTCGCCGTGCCGTGCCGTACCGTGCCGTGCTGTACCGTGCCGTACCGTACCGTACCGTGCCGTGCCGGGCCGGCCGCTCACTGCATCCGCAGGTCCATGCGGATCTCGTGGATGCGCGCCTGGACGGCGCCGCGGTCCATGGTGCGATAAGTGGCCGGAAGCAGCTCGCGGCTGGTGGATTCGAGAACCGCGTAGAGCACCTGCAGCTCGCGCTCGAGCGAATTGGCGGAAGGGATGAAATCGGCGAAGGCCAGCCGCAGATGGTCGGCGGTCACCTCGGTGGCGCCGGCGGCTCCTGCCTCGAGCATCGCGCGCACCAGCACCCCTTCGAGGTCGGAGCCCGAGAGGCCGAGCAGCTGCGTCTCGCCGGCGACCTCGGAGACGCGGGCCACCGCCGTGCGGAGGCCCAGCTTCTTGACCATCACCTGGTAGATCTCGTCGTACTCGCCGGCGGTCTCCGGGTAGAAGAGCGGGATGTGCTCCTCTGCCCGCCCCTGGCGCTTGAGATCGATGGGCAGCAGGTCCGGCCGCGCGGTGATCAGGAACCACAGGATCTGGCCGCGGTGCCGGGTGTCGCCCATGAAGGCGGCGATCTCCGCGAAGACCCGGTTCTGCGTCCCGGAATCGCCCTGGGCCTCGCGGTTGCCGAGCGCCGCGTCGGCCTCGTCGACCACCACCCCGACCGGCGTCAGCGAGGAAAGGATCTTGAGGATGCGCTCGAGGTTGGCTTCGGTCGAGCCGACCCACATCGAGCGGAAGTTCTTGAGCTTCACGCAGGGAATGCCGATCTCCTTGGCGAAGCATTCGACCAGGAACGTCTTGGCGCTCCCCACCGGCCCGCATACCAGGTAGCCCATCGGCACCGCGGCGGTGTTGCCGCGGGCGATGGCGCGCGCGGCCCGGCGCAACCGCTCCTTGACCGCCGGCATGCCGGCGACCATGGACAGGTCGTACTTGGGCTCGACGTACTCGAGCAGACCGAGGCCCTCGCTCTCGATCACCTCTTTCTTGATGTCGCGCACGCGGTCGCGGCTCAGCGTCTCGCCATTGGCGTCGACGCCGTCGAGCAGCTGCCCGAGCTGCACGCGGTTCATGCCGGCCGTCAGCTCGGCCAGCCGCTCCGCGGGCAGCTCGGAGTGGCTGGCGTACCAGCTCGCCGGCCGCACCGCGGCGAGGAAGGCAAGGCGCTCGGCCGGGTCCGGCCGCTGGATCTCGATCTCGCGCGTCGCGTGGGCGCGCCGCAGCTGGGGGTCGACGTCGGCCAGGCTCTCGGTGACCAGTGCCAGCACCACGTTCTTGGCCAGCAGCACCGGGTCCTGCGCCCAGCGCCGCAGGTAGACCACCACCGCCCGGTCCTCCGGCGTGCGGTAGGCGGCCTCGGCGGCCGGCGCCACCGTCTCGGCGAAGGGGAGGAGCAGGACCACCGGCCGCGCCGGCGACTGGCCGGCGCACAGGCGGAAGTAGGACTCGAGCAGCGCGAAGCTGTTGAGCGGGTCGCGTGGCAGCCCCTGAGACCACGAGGTGCCGTGGACCGAGTCGTAGGCGCGCAGGCGGTCCTGGAAGTGGCCGCGCGCCGCGGCGGTGCCGAAACCGATGCCCTCGGCGCGGTTGTAGGTCAGGATCGACGGCCAGGCGCCGAACAGCTCCTGTTGCAGGAAGTCCTCGAGCGGCAGGAACCGCGGCCCGGCCGCCGGCTCCGCGGGCGGCGCCGCGTCCCCGCCCGGCGCGGGTGCGGGGCGGGCCGGCTCGTCGGCCGGCGCTGGCGCGAGACGGACCGGGTCGCCGGCAGACGCCATCGCTGGACGGGCCGGGTCGCCGGCAGGCGTGGGGGCTGGACGGCCCGGGTCCCTGGCCAGCCCGACAGGCACCAGGTCGGAGGCCATGCCGTGCAAGATGAAGACATGGGCCTGCTTGGCCCAGACGGCGCGCACCAGCTCCGCGGCCCACCCGGGCAGGGTTGCCAGGAAGCTCGGAGATGGTGCCGGGGAGATTGCCATCGATCGGACCCGAGGGAGTTGGTGCGCGGGGCGGCCGCCGGCAGGCGCAGCAGGCTGCCGGCAGACGCGGGAGGTCGCCGGCCGCCGCCGCCAGCAACGAGTCCCGTGGCTGGCGCGCTAGGGCCCTTCCTTCGCCCGTTCCGGAACCGCGGTGGCGCCGGCGGCCGCGGCGTCGGCGGCGCCGCCGGTCGGGAACGGCGCGGCCTCCTTGGCGGCATCCGGCTTGCGCAGCCCCATGTCGGTCTCGAACTCCGTCAGGATCGACTGCGCCTGCAGCCGGCGCGCCGCGTGCTCGTTCTTGATGCGCTCGATGTTCATGCCGCCGGTCGCCACCTCGACCGCCGCCTTGGCCTCGGCGGCCTTCTGCTTGATCTGGTCCAGGTACTTGTCGGTGGTGGCGGCCGTGCCGTAGCTGTCGAGCTCGGCGAGCGCCGAGGCGGCGCTCTTCATCACCGCCGCCTTCTTCGATTCCTGGATCGCCCGCCGGGCCTGCTCGATCTTGTCGCGCAGCTTGGACTTGATGTCCTCGACCGACAGCTGGGCGTTCTCGAAGGCGTGAGTGGCTGCCGCGAGCTGATCGGTGGTCGAAGCGAGGTCCGTCCGCACCTGCTGCAGCGTGACGGCGTTGTCCTCGGCGATCTTGCGCGCCTCGGGACTGCCCTCCCTCAGTGCCGCCTGGATCGACGCCGTGAGCTGTTTTTCCTTGGCCGCCAGCTCGTCTCTCTCCTGCTCGAGGCGGATGGAGGTGGCGCGGGTGGTGAC
>DATKFK010000724.1:0-4506 GCA_035544375.1 Thermoanaerobaculia bacterium | reverse complement strand
GGCCGTCCGCGCCCGGCACCGCTACCACCGCCGCCTGCCGCACCCCCGGGTGGCGCAGCAGCTCGCTCTCCACCTCCCCGGGGTCGATGCGGAAGCCGCGGATCTTGACCTGGGCGTCGAGCCTGCCCAGGAACTCCAGCTCTCCGGCCGCATCCAGACGCACCCGGTCGCCGGTGCGGTAGAGGCGCTCTCCCGGCTCGCCGGGCCATCCGCCGAAGGGGTCCGGCACGAACCTCTCGGCGGTCAGCTCCGGCCGTCCCGGGTAGCCCCACGCCAGACCGCCGCCTCCCAGGTACAGCTCTCCGGGCACCCCCGCCGGCACCAGCTGCAGCGCCGCGTCCAGCACCAGCGCGCGGGTGTTCGCGACCGGCCTGCCGATCGGCACCGTGGCCGCCGCGGGGGCCACCGCGGCGACCGGCCGCCAGGTGGCGAAGGTCGTGGACTCGGTGGGGCCGTAGACGTGCAGCAACCGCCGCGGGCCGTACGCCCGCAGCGCCTCCCGCACCCGTGCGGGGTCGGCCGCCTCGCCGCCGAACAGCAGGCAGCGCAGTCCGGCGGGCGCCGGCGCCTCCTCCCGCACCACCTGGTGGAACAGCGCCGTGGTCAGGAACAGCACGCTGACCTGTTCGGCGGCGAGCGCCGCCGCGAGCGCCTGGGGCGCGAGCGTCACCTCGCGCGGGATGCCCACCAGGCAGCCGCCGTTGAGCAGCGCGCCCCAGACCTCGAACGTCGCCGCATCGAACGACGCGTTGGCGGCCTGGGCGATGCGGTCCGCCGGCCCGAGCGTCACGTAGTTGGTGTCACGCACCAGCCGCGTCACCGCCCGGTGCGGGATGCCGATCCCCTTCGGCCGGCCGGTGGACCCCGAGGTGTAGATCACGTAGGCCAGCGCGGCGGCCGGCACCGGGTGGCCGGGGTGGGGGCGGGCGCCGGCAGCCGCCGCGAGCCGCACCCCGTCCGCGTCGAGCCGCACCACCGGCCTGCCGCCGTGCGGCAGGGCCGCCGCCAGCGCGCCGCAGGTCACCAGGGCCGCGAGCCCCGCATCCGCCGCCATCCACGCCAGCCGTTCTTCCGGGTAGTCGGGATCGAGCGGCACGTAGGCGGCGCCCGCGGTGACGATCCCGACCATCCCCACGACCATCTCCGGCGAACGTTGCAGGCAGAGGCCGACACGGGTCCCCGGTCCGGCGCCGAGGCCGCGCAGCGCCTGCGCCAGGCGGCCAGCCTCGAGGCCGAGGCAGCGATAGCTCAGCACCGCGCCGCCCCACGCCGCCGCCGCGGCGTCGGGCGTGCGTGCGGCCTGCGCCGCGAACAGCTCGCCAAGGGCGCCCTCGGGCGGCGCGGCGGCCGTCGCTTCGCTCCATTCGAGCAGCAGCTGGTGGCGCTCCGCCGGGGCGAGCAGCGGCAGCAGCGACAGCCGCCGCTCCGGCGCGCCCGCCGCACCGTCGAGCAGCGTGGCGAAGTGCCCCAGCAGCCGGGTCGCCGCGGCGGCGGTGAACAGCTCCGCGGCAACCTCGAGGTCGAGAGCCAGCCCGCCGGCGCGCTCAGCGGCCGCGAGCGAGAGGTCGAATCCTTCGGCCACCGCCTCGAACGGCATGTCCTGATGGACGGAGGCAATCAGCGCCGTCTCGCGCACCCTTGCCAGCAGTTGCCGCCACGGCGGGTCGCCGTCGAGGCGGATGCGCAATGGCAGGGTGTTGCTGGCTGCCGGCGTGCCGACGAGCAGGTCCTCCTGGCCGGAGATGCGCCCGAGGAGCGTCGCGAAGCCGGCCAGGAGCAGCACGTAGAGCGTCGCTCCTTCCAGGCGCGCCGCCCGGTTGAGGCGTGCCAGGATCTCGGCCGGCAGCAGCAGCCCGCGGCTTGCGCCCCGGCGGCCCCGCAGTGCCGGCGCCTCCGGCGGGGCCGGATGCCGGTCGCCCGGCAGCGGCATCACCGGCGCCCCGGCCAGGCCGCGCAGGCGCCGTTCGAGCAGCTCGCGCTTGGTCCGCGACAGCCTGGTGCTGCGCTTCTCCTGCTCGTCGAGCTGCCGTGCGAGGCTCTCCGGGTCCGCCGCCGCGGCCCTCCCCGCGCTGGCCGCAACCGGCGCCGGCTCTCCCACCCGGCCCAGCGGCTCGAGCGTGCCGGCGGCGCCGTAACGCGCCAGGCGGCCGCTGCGCACCAGGCGCCCGCCAGGCTCGCCGGACCAGGGATTGGGGACGCAGCGCGCCGCGATCTCTCCCGGTCCGCCGTCGCCGTCGCGTCCGTCCACCGCGGCGGCGGCGGCGAGAATCTCGCCCGCGACGCCGATCGGCACCGGCCGCAGCAGCGCATCGAGAAGCAGCAGCGGCGGCTCCCCGGCAACCGGCCACTCGCGTTCCACCTGCTGGCGCTCGGCAGCGGTGAGCAGCGGCAGCGCCGCGAGCGGCGGCGCGTCTCCCTGTCGGAGCGCCGCGCCCATGCCGCACAGCAGCACGCGGTAGTGGCCGATCAGCCGCGACGCGGTGGCGGCGTCGAAACGGGAGACGTCGTAGTTGAGCCCGAACGCCAGCGGCTCGCCGGGCGCGGCCACCGCCAGGATGGTCAGCGGATAGCCGGTTCCACCCGTCCACCCCTGCAACCCGGAGATGCGGAACGGCCCCTGCCGCTGCCGCAACGCCTCTTCGACCGGGTAGTTCTCGAACACGTAGAGGGTCTCGAAGAGCGGCGCACCGCCGGGAACGCCGCCCCAGCGCTGGACCGCGACCAGCGGGCTGTGCTCGTGCTGGCGCAGCTCGGTCAGCCGTTCCTGCAACGCGCCGAGCCACGCCGGCAGCGGCGCCCCCTCGACGGCGGTCAGGCGCAAGGGCACGGTGTTGATGAACAGCCCGACCATCGCATCGACCCCCGGCAGGTCGGGCGGCCGGCCGGAGCCGACCGAGCCGAAGACCACGTCGCGCTCGCCGCCGTAGCGGGCGAGCAGCAGGCCCCAGGCCGCCTGCGCCAGGGTACTGAGCGTCACTCGCAGACCGCGGGTCGCTTCCCCTAGCGCCGCCGTCTCGTCCGGGCTCAGCCGCTCCTCGACCACCAGCGCCGCCGCCGGCCTGCCGGTGGCGCCGGCCGCCGGCAGCGGCGTCGGCGCCAGGCGCCCGGCCAGCTCCCGCCTCCAGTAGCCCTCCTCCTTGGCGGCGTCGCGGCGCTCGAGCCAGGCGATGTAGTCGCGGTAGGGAGGGCGGACCGGCAGCGCCGCCGGGTTGGCCGCCTGCGCGCCGCCCGCGGCAAGGGCGTCACAGCAGGCCAGGAACTCGCCGATCACCGCCGCCGACGACCAGCCGTCAAGCAGCAGATGGTGGTGGCTCCAGTACAGCAGGTGCTCGAGCTCGCCGGTGCGGTAGAGCGCCATCCGCGCCAGCGGCGGCCGGGCCAGGTCGAAACCCCTCGCCTGCTCGGCGGCCACCATCGCCGCGAGCCGCCGCTCCCTCTCCGCCGCGGCGAGCCCGCGCCAGTCCTCGCTCGCGAACGGCGCCGCGGCCGCGGCGTGCACCACCTGCACCGGCCGTTTCAGCTCGTGGCCATGGAAGGAGGTGCGCAGGACTCCGTGGCGCTCGACGATCCGGCGCCAGGCCGCGGCGAAGACCTCCGGGTCCACGTCGCCCGCGATCGTGCAGGCGCGCTGCTCGACGTAGACGCCCGATTCGGGGGTGTAGAGGCTGTGGAAGAGCAGCCCCTCCTGCAGCGGCGAGAGCGGGAAGACGTCCTCGATGCCGCGCCCGGTGCCGAGCACCCGGTCGAGGGCCGCGGCGTCGAGGCCGGCCAGCGGGAAATCCGACGGCGTATAGCGGGTGAGGCCGGCGGCCAGCGCGGCGCGGCAGGCCGCGACCAGCGCGCGCAGCTGCAGGACGAAGGCGCCCGCCAGCCGCTCGACGGTCTCGCGCTTGTGCAGATGGGCGCTGTAGCCCCAATCGGCCCGCAGGCAGCCCCCCTGGACGTAGGCATCCACCGTCAGCAGGTGACGGCGCGGCTGGTGCGGGCCGTGGAGCAGGCCCGCCGGCTCGGCGGCCGGGACGAACGGCGCGTCCGCCGGCAGCGCCCCGTCCAGCTGGCCGAGATAGTTGAAGCTGACCTCCGGCGGCGGCGCCCGGCGCAGCTGCTCGACCCCCGCGGCAGCCTCCTCCCGCTCGACGCCCCCGGCACCGTCCGGGGCGCCTCCGGGGAGCGCCGGCCCCGCGGGCTCCGCGCCGCGCAGCCACCGCCAGAGCCCGTAGCCCAGGCCGCGTCCGGGGACGGCGCGCAGCTGCTCCTTGACCGCCGAGAGAGCATCGCCCGGCGCCGCCCGCGGGTCCACCTGCAGCAGCACCGGGTAGAGGCTGGTGAACCAGCCGACGGTGCGCGACAGGTCGGCGCCGCCCGCGGCCTCCTCACGGCCGTGGCCCTCGAGCTCGATGCGGACGTCGCCCGGCCCGTTCCCTTCGCCCGCCCCCTGCCGCGGCGGCGGCGCGCCGGAGCCACCGGCCGGCTCTCCGCCCAGCGCGCGCGCCGCCGCGGTCAGCA
>DATKFK010000723.1:0-11259 GCA_035544375.1 Thermoanaerobaculia bacterium | reverse complement strand
TGGGGGTCCCGCGGCGGCGGCGACCGCCAGCTGGTCAAGCAGCTGGTGCACCGCCTGCGGCAGAAGATCGAGCTCGATGCCGGCCAGCCGCGCTACCTGGTGACCGTCGCCGGCGTCGGCTACTCGTTGCAGGCCCACGGCGAGGAAAGCCCGTAGCACGTTGCCTTCCGCCACGGCCGTATCGCCGAATGGCAGGTCTATTGCGACAACGAGCCGGCGCGCCGGGTGCTGGCCGCGCACGGCTGAAGCTGGCGCAGGCAACCTCTCCGCGCCAGTGCCGAGACCGCCCGGAAGGCGCGGTCGTGCAGCGCCAGCAGCTCGGCGCCGCCGCGATCGCCGAGGTAGCCGAGGCGCCGCGCGATCTCGATGCAGCAGGCCAGCTCGCGCAGCCGGCGCACCGCTTCCACCAGCGCCGTCGCGAAGCCGACCGGCGTCCCGCGCAGCTCGCAAGCGGCCAGGACCGTCTCGGCGGCCCCCAACGCCGCGGCGCGGATGCCCAGCCCCAGCTCGACCGGGTCGCCGCCGGGGAAGCGCCGCGTCTGGCGGCAGAGCGCCAGGATGAGGGGATGGAAGCTGGCGAGCGCCGGCTCCTGGCGGCGGACACGAACCGGGGGCTCCGGCTCGGCAAGCGCAACGCACCGGCGGATCTCGAGCACGTCATTCCTCCTTCCGAGAGATGCCTTACATCACTGAAGACGTAAATTCACCTTCGAAATGCGGAAAGCCGGGAAGCCGGCGATAGACGGATCGCGGGTTGGCCGGGAGCCAGAGCCAGCGCTCGACCGGGCGGGAGATCGCCGCGGGGCTCGCGGCGCGGCTCGCCGTCGGCCGGCCGCTACCAACCGGCGTGTGGGATGCGGGAGGCGGCGAGCCGAATGCGGCCTACGGCAGCGCGCCGCCGTAGAGGCAGCGGTCGAAGGTGCCGGAGAGCCGCCCCTGGATGCCTGACGGGCCGGCGTAGGCGCCGTCGAACGTGCCCGAGAGCAGGCCCCTGACGTGCGGCCGGTCGATCTCGGAGACCTGGATGTCGAGCTGCACCTCGCCGGCGGGCGAGTGCGCGGCGGCGGCCGCGCCGCGAGTGCGCAGTCTCGCCTCGGCCACGTAATGGCCGGCGCCGAGGAAGTCGGTGACGATCACTTCGACGGCTGGAGCCGGAGCGGAGTCGATGGTGAGCTGCAGCCCGCGCCCGGCGAGAAAGACGCAGGTGACGGCGGCCGCGGCATCGGCCTGGTAGGTGCCTGACAGGCGCAGGCGGCCGGGCGCCGCCCCGGTGCCCGGGCGGGCCTCGACGGCTGCGTGATTGCCGGGCGGCGCCTGCTCGGCTGGCGGCTCGACCGCCGGCTCGGCGGGCGGCGCCGGCGGCAGCTCCGCCTGGCCGGCAGCGAGGTCGGCGGCGGGGATGGGCGCCGGCTTGGCGCCGGACGGGAAGTCCTCGGGAACGCGCTGATTGTCCTGGCCGCAACTCGCGGCCAGCAGTGCTAGAAGCAGCAGCGCGGCCGCGCCGAGCCCACCGCGGCAGGAAAGCGCCTCCGCCGGCGAACGCCGGCCCGACACCCGTGGCATGCGGATCATGTCTCCCCCAAGAAAGAGCTTCCCGGCATCCCGTCCGGGGTGTGCGCGCCCGAGCCGCCTGCCGGCCGCGCCCGCCAAGCATGCCACAAGCGCGGCCCGCGATCACGGACCCCCATGGTCACCCGCCGCTCGCGCATTGAAGGAACCCATGCTCCCCGCCGCACGGCCGGACTAGCGCGGCAACCTGCCGAGTACCAGGCCGGCGAGGAAGACCACCGCCGCCAGCGCCATCAACACCAGGGGGAGCCAGTCCGCCGGGGCCACCGCCCGCAAGACGGCGCCCGCCACCAGCAACGCGCCTGCCGCCACCGTCCAACCGAGCCGGCGCACGGCGCGGTCCAGCCGCTCGACGGTCCGCCGCGTCTCCGGCGACAACGCCGTCTGGACCTCCAGGGCGCCCTGCTCGGCACGGGTCAGCAGGGCGTCGACGCGGCGCGGCAGTCCGAGCAGGGCCATCGCCTGCAGGCGCAGATCGCCCGTCATCTCGCGCCAACCGCGCCGCAGCTGCTCGGCGGCGAGCTGCTCGGCGAACGGCAGCGTCTCGGCCCAGGGATCGAAGGCCGGGTCGAGCTGGGTGCTGAGCCCGGACAGGAGGCCGACGGCGCGGCCGACGAAGAGCAGCTCCACCTGCACCTGGAAGGGCGCCTCGTACAGCAGGTCGCGGTACTCGAGGAGCAGGCCGCCAGCCTCGGCCAGCGCCACGTCACGCAGGTCGCCGATGCGCACTCCCCAGAAGCGGTCGAAGAGCGCCGCGTGCATCTCCTCGAGGCGGCGCAGGTCGGCGCCGGGCAGCAGCACCCCGGCCGCGACGTAGGAGCGCACGACGCGCGCGGCATCGCGAGTGCCGAGGCCGATGAGGTACTCGCGCAGCGCCGCGCGCAGCCTCTCCGGCACCTCCGCCATCATGCCGAAATCGACGAACACGAGCTGGAAGGGGCGCGGCACGCCGCCGGCCGGCGCCGGCGCCGGGTCGCCGGGCGCGAACGGGGTCTCGCCGGCAACCGGCAGCGGCCGGACGAACAGGTTGCCGGGATGCGGATCGGCGTGCACGAAGTGGTGCACGAAGATCTGCCGCATGTAGACCTGGTAGAGGTGCCGCGCCACCTGCGAGCGGTCGATGCCGGCTGCCTCGAGCGCGGCGAGGTCGGTGATCTTGAGGTAGCCGACGTCTTCCAAGGTGAGGGTCCGCGCCGCGCTCTGCTCCCAATAGACCCGCGGCACGTGGACGCGCCGGTCGGCCGCGAAGTCGGCGGCAAAGCGCTCGGCGTTCTCGCCCTCGGCGTGGAGGTCGAGCTCGCGCCGGGTCACGGTGCGGAACTCCTGGTTCAGCCGGTCGAGGTCGACCCGGCGGCGCAGGCGGCGCCACAGCTTCAGCAGGCGGATCGCGAGGGTGGTGGCGGCGAGGTCGGTCTCGACCAGCACCTCGATGCCCGGGCGCAATACCTTGACCACGACCCGCTCGCCGCTGGGGAGCCGGGCGTGGTGCACCTGCGCCAGCGAAGCCGCTCCCACCGGCACCGGCTCGATCCACGGGAAGACCTCGGCCAGCGGCCGGCCGAAGTCCTCCTCGACCTGCCGCACGATCGGTGGGAAGGGGTGCGGCGGCACCTCGTCCTGGAGGCCGGCGAGCTCGCCGATCACCGCGGCCGGCAGCAGGTCGACGCGGGTGCTCAGGAACTGGCCGAGCTTGATGAGCACGCCCCCCATCTCGACCGCCAGGGCGCGGTAGCGGCGGGCGATCCGCCGGTAGCGCTCGGTGGCGGGGCGGCGGAAGCGCGACAGCCCGGGCAGTGCCAGCAGCACGTCCCACCACAGCGCCTGCAGGAACGTGCGCGCGACGAAGCGGCGCATCTTGCGGTAGCGCCGGAATTCGATGGCGGCGGACGGTGCGCCGGCGGGGGCGACTGGCAATCGGCTGTTCACGGGTCGGAGGCCGGCACGCGGCAGCGCCGGCGAGCCCTGGGCCTGGCAAAGATGACCCACTCCCGGCGGCAGGGTCAACTGCCGGCGGCGTATCCGCCGCGGGCCTCCCGCAGGCCGAAACCGCTTGGGAGCTGACCGAGCGGGACGCTGGCGCTCCGCCGGCGCTTGGCCTGTGGCAAGATCGGCGGCCATGGATGACCACTCCCAGCCGGCCGGGTCCCGCGTCGCGGCGGCGGCGGCCGCGGACGCCGTCACGCTGCGGCAGCTCGCCGGCCACGCCGACTATCACGCGTGCTTCGAGCTGCAGCTCGTCACCTGGGGCCGGCATTTCGCGGAGGGCGTGCCGCCGAGCGTGCTCAAGATCAGCCAGCGCGTCGGCGGCATCGCGGCGGGCGCCTTTGCGGCCGATGGCCGGCTGCTCGGCTTCGTGTTCGGCCTCACCGGAGTCCGGCCGCCGGGCAGCCGCCGGCCGGCCGTTCCGGCGGTCCGGGCTGCCTCCGAGCGACCGCCCGGCGGACACGCTCCCGGCCGGCCGGAGCTCCTTCATTGGTCCCACATGCTGGCGGTCGCGCCCGAGGCCCGCGACCTCGGTCTCGGCACGCGCCTCAAGCTCTACCAGCGCGAGCTGCTGCTGCCGCTTGGCGTCGAGGCGGTGGAGTGGACCTTCGACCCGCTCGAGGCTCGCAATGCCCACCTCAACCTCAACCGCCTGGGGGCAGACGTGGTCGAGTACGTCGAGGAGATGTACCAGGGCGAGATGGGGAGCGAGCTGGCGCGCGGCATCGGCACCGACCGCTTCGTCGTCAGCTGGCGGATCGCCGGCGAGCGCGTGCGCACCGCCCTCGAGCGGCAAGGGCTCGCCGGCGGCGCCGGCGCAGACGCCGGCGTCGCCCCAGGCCCGCCCGCCGGCTTCGCGGCCGCTCCCGGCATCGAGCCGGCGCCGCCGTCCGGGGGCGAGCCGCCGCTGCCGGAAGCGCCGCGGGTGCGGATCGAGGTCCCGGCGCGCATCCAGGAGTTCAAGGACGCGGAGCCGGAAAGGGCGCTGGCCTGGCGTCTCGGTACACGGCGGGCCTTCCAGGAATACATGGCGCGCGGCTACCTGGTGACGGCGTTCTGGCGCGATGCCGCCGGGCGCTGCTGGTATGGCCTCGAGGCCGCCGGCCGATGACCGCTCCCGTCGCGGCGCCCACGGTGCGCCCGGTGCCGGCGGTGCGGGCGCCGGTTCCCCGCCTCGAAGCGATCACGCTGTGCGAGATCCGCCTCGCGCTCAAGGAGCCGTTCCGGATCTCCTCGGGCATCGAGTCGCACCGCCGCATCCTGCTGGTGCGGCTGGCCGGCGAAGGGGTCGAGGGCTGGGGCGAGTGCGTCGCCGGCGAGCACCCCAACTACAGTCCCGAGAGCGCCGACACCGCCTGGTTGGCGATCCGGGAATGGCTGGCGCCGCGACTGCTGGGGCAACGCTTCGCCGACCCCGGCGAGGTCTGGCCGGTCCTCGACCGCAACGTCCGCGGTCACAACATGGCCAAGGCGGCGCTCGAGATGGCAGCCTGGGAGCTGGCGGCGCGGGCCGCGGCCAGGCCGCTGGCGGAGCTGCTGGGCGGAGCACGCCGGCGCATTCCAGTGGGAGTCTCGCTCGGCATCCAGGAGAGCCCGGCGGCGCTGGCGGCCAAGGCGGGGGCCGCTCTCGAGCGCGGCTACCGCAAGATCAAGCTCAAGATCGAGCCCGGCGCCGACGTCGAGTTCGTGCGCGCCGTGCGCCGGGCGCTGGGGCCGGACGCGCCGCTGATGGCCGACGCCAACAGCGCTTACCGGCTGGAGGACGCGGCGCACCTGGCGGTCCTCGACGAGCTCGACCTGCTGATGATCGAGCAGCCGCTCGCCTGGGACGACCTGCTGCGCCACGCCGAGCTGCAGCGGCGCCTGCGGACGCCGATCTGCCTCGACGAATCGATCACCAGCCCCGAGCGCGCCGCCGACATGATCGCGCTCGGCGCCGGCCGCATCGTCAACATCAAGCCCGGCAGGGTGGGCGGTTTCAGGCAGTCGCTCGCCATCCATGACCTGTGCGCGCTGCATGGCATTCCGGTGTGGTGCGGCGGCATGCTCGAAAGCGGCATCGGGCGCGGCCACAACGTGGCGCTCGCCTCGCTGCCCAACTTCACGCTCCCCGGCGACCTGTCGCCAAGCGAGCGCTACTGGGCGCGCGACATCGTCGAGCCGGAATGGACGATGGACCGCGAAGGCTGGGTCGACGTGCCCCGCGACCGGCCCGGGATCGGGGTGACCCCGAATGTGTCGCGCATCAAGGCCCTGACCCTGCGCCGCGAGGAGCTCCGCGCGTAACCGGCAGAAACCCCGGCGGCCATGCCCTTTCGTCTACTGGCCGGTGCGGTGGTGGTCCTCCACCTCGGGTTCGTGCTGTTCGTGGCGCTCGGCGGCCTGCTGGTGCGGCGCCGGCGGCGCCTCGCCTGGGCGCATCTGCCGGCGCTCGCATGGGGAGTGTGGATCGAGCTCTCCGGCGGCATCTGCCCGCTCACGCCGCTCGAGAACCGCCTGCGGCGGCTGGGCGGCGAAGTGGAGTACGGCGGCGACTTCGTCGGGCACTACCTGCTGCCGGTGCTCTACCCGGAGGGGCTCGATCGCGGCATCCAGGCCATCCTGGCCGCCGCCGTCCTGGGCCTGAATGCCGCTGTCTACTGGCAGGTGCTGCGCCAAGGCAGGAGCAGTTGACTCGGCGGTCCTGGACGCTTATGCTCGGAGGCGTAAATGAGGCGTAAGCGAGAGGACGCAACATCATGCCAAGCGAGAGCGGCCCCCAAAATGCCTTCACCGCCGACTTCCTCAGGCGCCTGGACGAAGCCGGGGAACCCGACGGCGCGCACGAAGCCGACGTCGCCGGACCATGGGCCATCCGGCCAGTGTCGTATCGCGGCGACACCGGCTTTGCCTTGCTGCGCGAGTGGGAGAGCCTGGAAGCAGGCGACGTTCCCTATGCGGTCTTCCGCCGGCGCGAGATGGCCCTGCTCGCCGCCGCGGTGCTCCCTGCCTCCGGCCGCGACGCGCTCTTTCGCCTCGACACCGAGCCCGACGCCGACGGCTTCGCGTTGCTGGCCGCTCCCGCCGCTCCCGCCAGCCCGGCCAGCCGGCCATCAGCGCGGGGCGCCTCGCCGGCGTCCCCGGCCGGCCACCTGCGCGACTTCGACGAGAGCCTCGCCGGCGCCCTGCACCTCGCGGCCGCGCTGGTGCGCTCGCCGGCGGCGCTCGCTCGGCTGCTCGAGGCTGCCGGCTATGTCGCCCTCGAACAGGCGGGGAAGATCCTCGACCGGCGTCTTCACTAAGTGCTGACTTCCGGAAACACGGTGACATTCGGCCGCCGATCCATTGCCCAGGTATTTCCGGAAGGCAGTACTAAGCGAGCAGCTGCCGCCCGCGCAGGAACTCGAGCATCAGCGCCCAAAGACGCTCCTTGCGGTCGGTGAGCCGGTGATCGCCGTCGGCGAAGAGGTGCAGATCGATGTCGCGGAAGGGGCAGCGGGTGGCGAACTCGGCGACGCCGCGCCACGGCACCGACGTGTCGAAGCGCCCCTGCAGCAGCAGCGCCGGCGTGCGGTAGCGCTGCAGCAGTGATTCCGCCGGATAGGCGCGCAAGTCTTCGATCAGCTCCCACCCCAGCTCGCAGGAGACGAAGTCGTTGGCGAACTGGATGACTCCGGACTCCTGCCAGGCGCGCGTCCTCTCCGGCCCGGCCCACGCCAGCAGCGAGCCCGCGAAATCGAGCGCCGGCGCGATGTGCAGACCGGCGACCACGCGCTCCGGGTTGAGGGCCGAGTACCACATGGCGGTGCCGCCGCCCATCGAGGAGCCGATCAGGCAGAGCCGCGGGTGTCCCTTCGCCGCGAGCCACGAGACGACGAGGGACAGGTCTTCGAGGTTGCGCGACAACGTGAGCCCCCGCATCTCGCCGCCCGAGCGGCCGTGGCCTTCGAAGTCGAAGGAGCAGAAGGCGAAGCCGCCGGCAACCGCCTGGCGCCTGAAGAACTCGGCCTTTTCGCCGCTTTGCTCCGAGCCGAAGCCGTGCAGATACAGGAAGCAGAAGCCCGGCGCGGCGGCGGTGCCGGCCGTGGCCGCCGGCATGGCGGCGGTGCCGGCCGTGGCCGGCGGCGGTCCGGCGGGGGAGGAGTAGTCCACCGCGAGGTGCGACGCCTCGCGCCCTTGCCGCACGATGGGGATGGTTTCCATGCGCCTGCCGCCGGGATCGGCGCCGCAATCCTACCCGAACGTTTAGACCTGCCCACCGCCCTCGATGCTCACCGTATTTCCAGTGGGTCGTACCCAGCGCCCGGCGGGTTGCCGCAGTTGGGTATTGAAATCGTCAATGCAGTTGGGAGGCGGTCCCGGATTTATTCTCTGGTAGCATAGACAGCCATGCTTGGAATTCGCGCCACCACACCCTTCGAGAGGCGGCTTGGTCATCGCTTCCGCCATTCCCACCTGCTCGAGCTGGCGCTCACTCACCGCTCCCATGCCAACGAGCGCGGCCGCGAAGAGCACTACGAACGGCTCGAATTCCTCGGGGATGCGGTGCTCGGCCTGGTGACCGCGGAGTGGCTGTACCGCCGGCACCCGGACCTGCCGGAAGGAGAGCTGTCGCGGCTCAAGGCGCAGCTGGTGAGCCGCGGCGCGCTGGCCCGCCGCGCCGCCGAGGTGGCGCTGGGCGAGGTGTTGCGCCTGGGGGTGGGGGAGGAGCGCTCAGGCGGCCGCGCCAAGCCGTCGCTGCTCGCGGACTCCCTCGAAGCGGTCTTCGGCGCCGTCTATCTCGACGCGGGCCTGGCTGCCGCGGCCAAGGTCATCCACCTCATGCTCGAGCCGCTGCTCGAGGCCGGGGAAGGCCGCAGCCAGCTGCTCGAGGCTGACGCCAAGACCCGCCTGCAGGAGATCTCGCAGGCGCGCGGCGGCACGCTTCCCGAGTACCGGCACACGGGGGCCACCGGTCCCGACCACAGCCGCCTCTACCGCGTCGAATGCTGGTTGGACGGCCAGCCGATAGGAGCCGGCGAGGGTTCGAGCAAGAAGCAGGCGGAGCAGAGAGCCGCGGCCGACGCCATCGCCCACCTGGCCGCGCACCCGATACCCGGCGTGCCGAAGACGGCGAGCGAAAGCTCCCCGAACGCGCTCTAGCCGAGGCGAAAGGCCGCCCCCGCCGAGGGCAGGCCAGGCGCTATCGATTTCCCCGGCACATGCCACTTGTGCACTAGAATCGCGCCCCTATGAGCGAGCCCATCGAAACCAGCGAGCGCCCCGGCGGCGAGCTGCACGAGCCCATCGCCGTCGATTCCATCCATGCCCTCGCGCGCCACGTCGGCCGCGAGGTCGAGCTGCCTGGCTGGGTCGACAACAAGCGTTCGAGCGGCAAGATCGCCTTCCTGCAAATCCGGTCCGCCGGCGGCGTGGTGCAGGCGGTGGCCAGCCGCGCCGAGCTGCCGGCCGAGGACTGGGAGCAGATCGAGCGCGCCACCCAGGAATCCACGGTGCGCGTGCGCGGCAGGGTGAAGGAGGACCGGCGGGCGCCGAGCGGCGTCGAGATCCAGCTTCTCGGCTTCACCCTGCTCTACCTGACGCAGGACTTTCCGATCACCCCCAAGGAGCACGGCACGGCGTTCCTGATGGAGCACCGCCATCTGTGGCTGCGCTCCACCCGCCAACGCTCGGCGTTGCGGGTGCGCAGCGAGGTCGAGCAGGGCATCCGCGACTTCTTCTACGAGCGCGACTTCACGTTGGTCGATTCGCCGATCCTGACGCCGGCGGCCTGCGAGGGCACCTCGACCCTGTTCCAGACCGACTACTTCGGGGACCCGGCCTTCCTGTCCCAGTCCGGACAGCTGTATCTCGAGCCGGCGGCGGCGGCGCTGGGCAAGGTCTACTGCTTCGGCCCCACCTTCCGCGCCGAGAAGTCGAAGACGCGGCGCCACCTGATGGAGTTCTGGATGGTGGAGCCCGAGGTCGCCTTCCTCGAGTTCGACGGGCTCTGCCGCCTGGCCGAGGAGTTCATCCGCTACCTGACCGCGCGGGTGCTCGACCGTTGCCGCGAGGAGCTCAAGACGCTCGAGCGCGACACCGCCAAGCTCGAGCTGGTGGCCGGGCCGTTCCCGCGCGTCACCTACACCGAGGCGATCGAGCTGCTGCGCCAGGGAGGGGCGACGATCCAGTGGGGCGACGACTTCGGCGGCGACGAGGAGACGCAGCTCGCCAGCCGCTTCGAGCGGCCGCTGCTGGTCACGCACTTCCCGGCCTCCTTCAAGGCTTTCTACATGCAGCCGGCGCCCGACAACCCCGACCTGGTCCTGGGCCTCGACCTGCTGGCCCCCGAGGGCTACGGCGAGATCGTCGGCGGCAGCCAGAGGATCCACGACCACGACCTGCTGCTGGCGCGCATCGAGCAGCACAAGCTGCCGGTCGCAGCGTTCCAGTGGTACCTCGACGTGCGCAGGTACGGCGCCTTTCCGCACAGCGGCTTCGGCATGGGGATCGAGCGCTTCGTCGCCTGGATGTGCGGCATCAGCCATCTTCGCGAGACCATCCCGTATCCGCGCATGCTGTACAAGATCTATCCCTGAACGTGGCCGGCGCCACGGACACGCAGTCGCCGCGCGATCTCCCCATCGCCGCCGCGCCGGCACGCCCGGCAGACGCCGGCGCGGCGCCCGCCATGGCCGAGGCGGCGCCGCCCGGCCGGCGCCGCCGCCTCGCCAACTACGCCACCCTGGGCCTGCTGACGCTCATCTGGGGGACCACCTGGGCGGCCATCCGCATCGGCCTGCGGGGCATCCCGCCGTTCACCGGCGTCGGGCTGCGGTTCGCCATCGGCGCGGCGGCCCTGGCGGTGGTGGCGCGCGCCCTCGGGGTCCGGCTGCGGGGTGCCGTGCGCACCTTGGGGACCGGCGAGGCCGCCGCCGCGGCCGCGGCGATCCCGGCGTCGCTGGCCGGGCCCGCGGCTCCCGCGGTGCGACCCTCGCCGTGGCGGGTGTGGCTGGCCAACGGCGTGCTGACCTTCTTCATTCCTTACGGGGTGCTGTACTGGGCGGAGCAGTGGGTGCCTTCCGGGCTGGCGGCCGTGCTGTTTGCGACCTCGCCGCTGTGGGTGGCGCTGGCCGCGCACCTGGCGCTGCCCGCGGAGCGGCTGCGCGCTCCGACCGCCGCCGGGGTTCTGGCCGGCTTCGCCGGCGTCGCGGTGATCTTCTCGGAGGACCTGCGCGCCCTCGGCGGCCCGCGGGTGGCCGGCGCCGCCGCGCTCTTGCTGGTGGCGCCGCTCACCTCCGCCTTCGGGGTGGTGGCGGTCAAGCGCTGGAGCGGCGGCATGCATCCGCTGGCCATCGTCACCGTGCCGATGGGCCTTGCCGCCGCCGGCATGGGCTGCCTGGGGCTGTTCGTCGAGGCCGGCCAGCCGCTGCGCCTGACCGGCGTGCCTTTGGCGGCTCTCCTGTACCTGGCCCTCTTCGGTTCGGCGCTGAGCTTCAGTCTCTACTTCTGGCTGCTGGGCCGCCTGCCCGCGACCACCCTGTCGCTGATCAACTACCTGACCCCGATCGTCGCGCTGCTGATAGGCGGCGCCGCCCTGGGCGAACCGTTCACCGCCCGCACGCTCGCCGGCTCCGCCCTGGTGGTGGGCGGCGTCGCGGTGGCGATGCGGGCTCGGTAGGCGTACCCGGGCTGGCGCGGCGCCGCTTCGAAGCGCTTCTGTGCCGCAATGCGGCGTCGAGGCCCCTG
>DATKFK010000722.1:0-2648 GCA_035544375.1 Thermoanaerobaculia bacterium | reverse complement strand
GGCGATGGTGCCGCAGGCGTTCGTGACGCTTCAGGCGCTGCCGCTGTCGGCCAACGGCAAGGTGGACCGCAAGGCGCTGCCGGAGCCGGAAGCGGACACGCGGGAGGCCGCGGCCGAGCAGCCGCCGCGCAGCGCACTGGAACGGACACTGGTGGGCATCTGGCAGCGAGTGCTGGGGCGCGAGCGGGTGAGCGCCGAGGCGAGCTTCTTCGATCTCGGCGGCCATTCGCTGCGGCTGGCGGAAGTGCAGAACGGCATCCGGCAGGAGCTGGGCGTCGAGCTGTCCATGCTGGAGCTGTTCCAGCACCCGACCGTGGCGGCCCTGGCGCGGCTGCTGCGCCGGCGCTCGGGCGAGCTCGAAGACGAGAAGACGGCGGCGGCCGCGCTGGCCGCGGCCGCGCCGGCGGTGCAGGCCACGGCGGCGGGAGCACGGGCAGATGGCGCCGCCGCGGCCGCGGGGGTGGCGGAGATCGCGGTGGTGGCGATGGCGGGCCGCTTCCCGGGGGCGCGCGACGTGGAGGAATTCTGGTCCAACCTGCGCGCGGGGGTCGAGTCGATCCGCGCCTTCAGCCGCGAGGAGATGCGGGCCGCGGGCGTGGACGAGGCGCGCTTCGGCCGGCCGGATTGGGTGCCGGCGGGCGGGGCGCTGTCCGACGTCGAGCTGTTCGACGCCTCGTTCTTCGGCTTCAGCCCGCGCGAGGCCGAGATGCTGGACCCGCAGCAGCGCCTGCTGCTGGAGTGCGCCTGGGAAGCGCTGGAGCGCGCGGGCTACGCGCCGGGCGCCGGCGACGGCGGCGCCAACGGTGGGAGGCGGCCGCGCGTCGGCATTTACGCCGGCGCCACCATGAGCTCCTACGCCTTGCGCAACCTGGGCTCGAACGCCGAGCTGGTGGCGTCGGTGGGCAGCTACCAGACGATGCTGGGCAACGACAAGGACTACCTGGCGACCCGCATCTCGTATTGCCTGAACCTTAAGGGACCGAGCCTCAGCGTCCAGACCGCCTGCTCGACCTCCCTGGTGGCGGTGGCGCTGGCCTGCCAGGCGCTGAGCGAGGGGCAATGCGAGATGGCGCTCGCCGGCGGCGCCAGCGTCGACGCCCAGCAGGGCGCCGGCTATCCGTACCAGCCCGGACACATCCTGTCGCCGGACGGCCACTGCCGCGCCTTCGACGCGCGGGCGGCGGGGACGGTGGCGGGCAGCGGGGTGGGGGTGGTGGCGCTCAAGCCGCTGGCGGCGGCGCTGGCGGCGGGCGATCCGGTGCTGGCGGTGATCAGGGGCTGGGCGGTCAACAACGACGGGGCGCGCAAGCTCGGCTACACGGCGCCGAGCGAGGAGGGGCAGGCCGAGGTGATCGCCGCGGCGCAGGCCGCGGCGGGGATCGATCCGGCAACCGTCGGCTACGTCGAGGCGCACGGGACGGGCACGGCGCTGGGCGATCCGATCGAGGTGGCCGGGTTGCGGCGGGCGTTCGCGGCGGGCGGCGGCGCCGCGCTGCCGGCGGGCAGCTGCGCGCTGGGGTCGGTGAAGAGCAACATCGGCCATCTCGACGCGGCGGCGGGGGTGGCGGGGCTGATCAAGACGGTGCTGGCGCTGGCGCACCGGGAGATCCCGCCGTCGCTGCATTTCGAGTCGCCCAACCCGCAGATCGACTTCGGTGCGGGTCCGTTCTACGTCAACACGCGCCTGCGCCAGTGGGAGGAAACGAGGTGGCCGCGGCGCGCCGGGGTGAGCTCGTTCGGGATTGGCGGCACCAACGCGCACGTGGTGCTCGAAGAGGCGCCGGCGGCGGCTGGCGCGGAGGATTCGGTGGCGCGGCGTTCGCGGCGGCTGGTCTTGGTTTCGGCGCGGACGCCGGCGGCACTGGAGGCGGTGACGGACCGCCTGGCAGAGAGCCTGGCGGAGCTGGCGGAGGCGGCGGAGCGGCCGGACGCGGAGACGCTGGCGGACGTGGCGTTCACGCTGGCGGTGGGGCGACGCGGTTTCGGCTGGCGGCGGGCGGTGGCGGCGGCGGACCTGGCGACGGCGCGGGCGGTGCTGCTGGCGCGCGACGGTCAGGGACTGCGCGAGGGGGGCGAGGGGGCCGAGCCGGTGCGCCGGCCGGTGTGCTTCCTGTTCCCCGGCCAGGGCTCGCAGTACGCGGGCATGGGCGAGGAGCTGTACGGCGAGGAGCCGGTGTTCCGCCGCGAGCTGGACCGCTGCGCCGAGCTGCTGCTGGGACCGCTCGGCGTGGACCTGCGCCAGGAGCTGTTCGCGGCGCCGGTGGCGGAGCTGGCGGCCAGGGAGCATGCGGTGGCCAAGGAGCATGCGGAGGAGCGCCTGCGGCAGACGTGGCTGACGCAGCCGGCGCTCTTTGCCGTCGAGTACGCGTTGGCGCGGCTGTGGGAATCGTGGGGGGTGGTGGCGGAGGGGATGGTGGGGCACAGCGTCGGCGAGTACGTGGCGGCGACGCTGGCGGGAGTGATGGAGCTGCCCGCGGCGCTGGCGCTGGTGGCGGCGCGGGGCCGGCTGGTGGGCTCGCTGCCCGGCGGGGCGATGCTGTCGGTGGCGCTCGGCGAGGCGGAGGCGAGGCGCCGGCTGGGCGCCGAATCGGAGCGGCGGCTGTGGCTGGCGGCGGTGAACGGTCCGGGGCAGGTGGTGGTTTCGGGCG
>DATKFK010000721.1:0-7879 GCA_035544375.1 Thermoanaerobaculia bacterium | reverse complement strand
GACCAGGGCGGTCAACGTGATCTTGGCGTTCGAGGCGGTGGCCGAGATCTGCCCCGGACTCGCCGACACGGAGACGGACGCCGCGGCGTTGGGGTTCACTATCGCGATCATGGCCGTCGCGGTTTGCAGGGTTCCGTCCGCCGCCGCGGCAGTGGCAGTGACCGTGATCGAGGTCTGGTTGGTCAAGTCCGACGGCAGGACGGTCAGGGTATCCGTCGCCTCGCCGCTGGCGTTGGTCGCCTTGAACCCTCCCCTCGAGGCGAGGGTGCCCACGGTGGTAGTGAAGTTGACCTGCACCCCCGCCGCGGGTTGCCCCAAGGAGTCCCGCACCAGGGCGACCAGCTTCGGACTGCCTCCGATCGTCGAGATATTGGCCGGGATCGCCTGCAAGGTGATCGTCTTGGCGACGCCGCCGATCGTCACGTCCAGCTCGGCGGTTGTCATCACGTCGCCCGAAAAGGCACTCACCTTGGCGATGCCGGCGGTGCCATTGCCGGTCAGCGTCGACACCGCGTTGCCGTCGCTCTTCGTCGACGCGACGGTGGGATTGAACGAGCCCAGGGTGGTGGAGAACTGGACCTGGGCGCCGTTGTCCGGAGTGCCGTTGGGTTTGATCAGGGTGGCCGTCGCCGTTGCCGAGCCCCTGGGCGAGGGGATGGTCGTCGGGCTGACGCGCAGCGTCAGCGTCGAGCCCGAGGGAGCGACCGGGTTGGCCTTGCCGCAGCCGGCTATCGGAGCCAGCAGAGCGACCAGGGCGAGCAGGATCGAGACGGCGGACAGCGGCAGGAGGGCGCGGTGACTCATGGTCCCCAGTATACGAATGGGGGCGGCCGCTCGTCCAGGCGGCCGCCCCGGTCGATACCAGAACGAAACGAGCGGGGGGAGGGGTGATCCCCTTCCCCCCGAAGAATGGGCTTACATGCCCGGCACCTTGACCGCCTGGGTTGCCGGAGCGGAGGTGCCTCCCGCGTTGCTGACCACCAGCACCACGTTGTAGGTGCCGGCGACGGCGTAGGTGTGGGTGGGATTCTGCACGTTGCTCGTGAAGCCGTCGCCGAAGTTCCACTTCCAGCTCGTAGGGTTGCCCGTCGAGGTGTCGGTGAAGGAGACCGTGAAGCTCCCCGTCGGGACGGAGAACACGAACGACGCCGTCGGCGCCGCGGGCGGCGGGATGACGCAGTTGTTGGGGTAGCCGGGCGGGATGTAGGTGAAGCCGCCCGACAGGGTGGCGGTGCACGAGGTCAGGGTGTCGGTCACCACGACGTTGACGCTGGTCGGAACCTCCTGCGTGCCGGTGTTGTTCGGCCCGCAGGGGGCGGTCCCGAAGTTGCCGGTGAACGGCGGCACGGTGACCAGGAGGTCGGTCGACGTCGAGCCGTTGTTGACCGAGACACTCGCGGTGCCGAACTGCACCGTGTCCTCTCCGGGGATGAAGAAGGCGCCGTGGATGTCCGCGGGATAGCCGCCGGTCGGATCGTTGCGCGACGAGGTCACGCTGACCACGCTCGGCTTCGGCACGACGTAGGTGAACGAGGGACCACCGCCGGTGTTGCTGTCGCCGTTGTTGATGTTGGTGACCAGGACCGGGCCGGTGATGTTGGAGCAGGCGCTGACGATCGGGATCCCCGACAGCACCTGGATCTCGGTGCCGCTGGTGGACAGCACCTGGGCGGCGACGCCGGCCAGCGAGACCGCCACCGGGTCCGCGAAGCCCTGGCCGAAGACGGTCACCTTGATCGGCTGGTTGAACTGCGTGATGGTCGGGCCGGCCGAGGTGACGATGACCTTCGAGCCGTACTTGAAGGCGGCGGCATCGATGGTCGCGAACCCGGAGGTGACGTTCTTGACCAGGATGCTCACCAGCTGGTTGGTGTTGTCCTGGCCGAAGCCGCGGGCGGGCGGCGTGACGACGATGATCTGGTTGCCGGTCACCGACTGGATCGTCGCCTCGATGCCGTTGAAGCTGGTGGCGCTGGCGCCGGCGCCGAAGAAGACCTGCACCGGGGCGACGAAGAACTCGCCGGTGATGGTGACCCGGGTGCCGCCGTCGTTGGTGCCCGAGGCCGGCGACACCGAGAAGATCTGCGGCTGCTGGACGCCGCCGCCGCCGGGCACGTAGGTGAAGGCGTTGGCCAGCGTCGCCGAGCCCGCCTGCGTGCCGCCGATGTTGTTGGTCACCGTGACGCTCACCTGCAGGGTCGAGCCCACCGGCACCGGCGAGGCGGACGGCGGCACGATGACCTGGATGGCGTTGGTCGAGACCGACTTGACGGGGGCGCTGCTGCCGCCGAAGGTCACCGAGACCGGCGCCAGGAAGCCGCCGCCGGAAATGGTCACCACGGTGCCGCCGGCGGGATCGCCGGTGTTGGGGAACAGCGAGTTGACGAAGAACGTGCCGGCCGAGGCGATGACCACGGTCGCGGCGCCGGGAGCGAACGTGCTGCCCTGAGGGCATCCAGCCGGGAGCGGCGAGGTGGAGCACGCAGTGGCGCTCACGGTGCCGGTGCCGGCGCTGGTGCCGGGGAAGAGCACCGCCTGCGCCTTGCCGTGGACCAGCTGCAGGTTGACGCTCTGGGCGCCGCTGCCCACGGCGTTGAACTCTCCAAGCGTCGTGGTCAGCGTCACCGGCGTGAGGTCGGGCGGGGGCGTGCCGTCCTGGACATTGACCGCGCTGACGTTGATCTTGCTGCCGGTGCTGGTGCCGATGGTCAGGTGGGACGGGTTCGCCGTCACCGTGATGCTGAACGTCGTCACCGGCGGCGGGACCTTGGGAGTGATCGGCGCCGATCCAGGCTCCGTCGGAGACTTCGTCGAGCACGCGTATGCAACCGCGATGGCGACCGCGGCGACTGCAGTCAGGAGGCGACGGTGATACCGGAACGATTTCATACCCATGCTCCTCGATGCCGTCGATCGCATCGCTCGCGTCGATCTCGTCATGGAACGAACTCGAATGTGAATGTTGCCGTCGGGGATTGGATCTTGTCGCCGGAGATGGTCTGGCCGAAGAACGTCACCATGGCATCGAGCACGATGATCGCCGTGCCGGTTTCGGTGTCGTGGCCCGGGTTGATCAGGTCGCCGAGCGGCGGGCTCAGCAGCTGGTCCTGGCGCACCACCGGCAGGTTGTTGATCACCCCGGTGCCGTTGACCGGCACCTCGACCGGGAAGCTGGCGATCAGCGGCGGCGGCACGCGCGTGCCGCTGTCCCGGCGCTTGTAGATCACCTGGTAGGAGGTGACCTCGACGTCCTCGAGTGCCGAGGGGGTGCCCGGGTTCGGGTCCTTCACCACGCTCTGCAGGGTGAAGGTGCCGATGATCACGCCGACCCCCTCGGACGCCACCACCGAGATCGCGCCGTTGGGGACGCCGGTGATGTTGCCGAAGGTCAGGACCACCGGCCCGGCGGTCTTGTCGGTCCGCGACCGGCAGCTGCCGGCGACCGGGAGGATGGCGACGAGGACGACCAGGACGACGGCCTTTCGCAGCTGGTTCACAGGTTTCATATCGGGCTCCGCAAATCTTCCGTCCGGGCTCGGGCGCTGATCAGATCTTGATCACGCGGGGCGTGATGAAGATCAACAGTTCGTCGTTGTTCTCGTCCCGCGACTTGTTCTTGAACAAGTGGCCGACGATCGGCAGGTTTGACAGGCCGGGGACGCGATCCTCGCTGACGTTGCTGGTCACCTTGTAGATGCCGCCGATGACCGCGGTGCCGCCGTCCCTGACCACCAGCCGCGTCCGCGCATCCTTGGTCGAGATCGGCGCGTTGGTGGCGCCGGCGATGAGCAGGCTCGTCACCGGCTCCTTCTTGGAGATGTTGATGTCCATGATGATGGTGCCTTCCGCCGTCACCTGGGGCGTGACCTCGAGGCGCAGCGTGGCGTTGATGAACTGCGTCGTCACCGTGTTGTTGGCGATGGTCTGGATGGGCAGCTGGATGCCGCTCTGGATGTAGGCCTGCTGGTTGTTGAGCGTCGCCACCTTGGGCGCCGACAGGATGTTGAGCAAGCCCTCGTGCTCGGCCGCCTGCAGCTGCAGGTCGAGGGTGAAGGTGTTGAGGACGTTGCCGAGGTCGAGCTTCAGGGAGCCGTTCTGCCCGCCGGTCAGCAGGTTGACGTTGCCGGGAGCGCTGGTGCCGCCCTGCGAACCGGCGGTGATGTTGTTGGGGAAGATCAGGCCGGTGGTGTTGCCGTGCGCGGCGTCGGCGACGGCATTGAAGCCCCACTGGATGCCGAGGCTGCGGCTGAAATCCTTGGTGGTCTCGATGATCCGGGCCTCGATCATCACCTGCGGCTCCGGCGTGTCGAGGTTCGACACCACCGCCAGCACGGCGTCGAGGAAGTCGGGCAGCTCCTTGATGATCAGGGTGTTGGTGCGCTCGTCGACGATGACGCTGCCGCGCTGGGTGAGCAGCCCGGCGGTGCCGTTGCGCAGCAGGTTCGCGACGTCATTGGCCTTGGCGTAGGAAAGCCGGCGCATCACGGTGCGCAGCGGGATGACCAGCGCCCGCGCCTGCGCCAGCTGCTGGCGGTCCTGGGCCTCCCGCTTCAACACGTCGTTGGGCGCGATGCGGATGACGTTGCCCTCCCGTTCGTAGCCCAGGTTGTTGATCTTCAGGACCTCTTCGAAGGCCTGGTCCCAGGGCACGTTCTCGAGCTCGGCGGTGACCGTGCCGTTGACGCCGGGCTGCACCACGATGTTGAGGCCGCTGATCTGGGCGAAGGTGCGCAGGACCTCGGTGACATCGGCGTTGGTGACCTTGAGGTCGATCGGCTCGCCGGTGTAGGCCTTCTGCTCGCCGGAGACGTCCCGCCCCAGCTTCTCCCCCGTCGTCGCTCCCGCCACGCGGCCGAGGTCCGCAGAGGGCTGCTGCAGGGACGTCGCCCCGGGGGCCACGTGCGGCAGGATCGCGGTCGAGGCGCCCTTGGCCTTGCCGGCCGGCGACGGTGCCGCGTCTTCCACTTCGACGCCGGCCGGGCGCCGGGCCGCCGCGACCTGCACGGGGGCCGGGGATCTCAGCGACAGGTCCGAGGGCGGGGCCGATGGCGACGACGGCGGCAGCGGCGCGGCAGCGGCGGCGACTCCCGTGCCCGCCGGCGCCGCGTCCGTGGTCGAGGTCCCCGCGCTCGCGGAAGCCGCGGCCGAGGCCGAAGCCCGGCTGGCCTTGCCGCGGCGCTTCGCCGGCGCCGGTGGTGCCGCCGCGGGAGGCGAGGACGGGGGCGCCGCGCTGGCCGCCTGCTGCTCCGCCGCCGGCGTGGCGGATCCGGCGCTGCCGGCCGCCGCGCCCGCCTGGTCCGCCGCGGACGGCGGGAAGCTCACCACCAGGGCCTGCGCAGCGCGTTCGATGCGCGGCACGACGTTCTGCTTGAGGTCGAAGACCACTCTCGCCACGCCCCTGGGGCCGGGCCTGAACTGCGCGACCCGCACCTGCTGCACCACGCCGGAGTGAACGGCCAGGGTCGAGCGCGAGCTGCGGTTGACCACTCCCGCGATGTCGACGACGAAGCGGCTGGGCTCGGTGAGCGCAAAGGTCGAGTAGGGGAATTCGCCGTCGCCGGAGATCCGGATCACCGTGCCGCCGCCGTCCGTGGAGACCACCTCGATCCCCTCGAGCCGGCTGGCCGGCGTGCCGGTGGGAGCGGGCGCCACCGCCGGCGCATCAGGCGTGCCGGCGCCGGCCGGCGTGGCCGGAGCCATCGGCATGGCGGGACTGGCAGGCGCCGGGGGCGCCGCCTGGGCTCTCGCCGGCTCCGCCGGCGCCGGCGCCGCGGCCGCGGACGGCTGCGGCGACGGTTGGGATGTCGGGGCCGCGGCGGCCGGCTGCGGCACCGGCTCGAACGCCAGCTTGGGCTTGACGGGCTCCTTGGTGTTGACGAGCTTGGCCTGGGTTTCGAGCGGCAGCAGGCGGATCTGCAGGTGCATGCCGTCGGCGGTGACCGAGTGCTCGACCTCGTGGCGGGTCGAGATCACCAGGCGCGTCATGGGACGGCTGCCCTCGGTCTCGCGCTGGACCTTGACCGACGACACCAGGCCGTCCTCGGGGCTGACGTCCTGCACGCGCGCCGAGGGCACCGCATTCGGCAGCTCCACCACCACCTTGCCTTCGGGATTGCGGTAGCTGGTCCAGACCAGGGGCGCGCTGGCCTCGAGGTCGACGAAGACCTCGGGAGCCCCCTCCCTGAGCTCCAGGGTGCGGATCTCGGTCGCCGCGGCGGCGGCGGCCGTCCCGGCCTGGGACCTGCCGCCGGCGACGGGCGCCGCCGACCCCTGCTCAGCCGCGGGACGGGCCTCGACCACGCGGGCCGGCTGGGACGACGTACAGCCGATCGCCGCAGCTAGGAACAACACCGCCGCGGCGATCAGTCGCTGCCAGCCGGCGCTCAGTCTGCTCATGACCACATCTCCCATGGCGTTCTCCCTTGCGGGACCCCCGCTAGCCGGGGTTCAACCTCATCACGACCTGTTCAAGCTCTTCACGACCTCGCGAAACGGTTTCAGGGCGGTCGGATCCTGCACGATCTGCTTGAAGACCACCTCGTTCTTGCCGATGCTCACCACATCGCCGTCGTAGAGCTGATCGCCTTCCTTGAGCAAGAAGCTCTTCTTCTGGTTGGACGCGTTCACCTGCGCGACGTAGCCGCGCGCGGTGCGGAAGATGCCCTTGAGGTCGATCTCGTCGATCAACAGGCCCGGGATGCCCTCCGGGCGGGGGCCGCGGAACTCGGGCCGGTCGGGTGCGATCAGCAGAGACTTGAACGGGTCGCGCCGGTTGCCGGGATCGTAGGTGAAGGAGTTGCCCTCCAGCACCGCCTCGTCGCCCTCGAGGATCTGGTCGATGTTGCCGGTGTCGGGCAGCGGCGAGCCGAGGGCCGGCGCCGCGCCCGCCGGGGTCTTCGCGCCCGCGGTACCGGGAGCCGGGGGTGCCGGGGACGTCGGCGACGCGGGGGCGGTGCCGGTGGCAGTGCCGGGCTTTGCCGGTGTCGCGGGCGAGGCGGCGGCGGGCGCTGCCGCCCCGGCCTTCGCGGCGCGGGCCTTGGCGCCGGCCTTGGCGGGCGGCTTGCCGCTGCCCTGGTTGCCGGTGCCGGTCGTGGACGGCTGCTGTCCCGTGGCCGCCAGCGCGGCCAGGAGGCACAGGATGGCGCCGCCGACTGCGGGAGGCAGGCGGCGCGGGCGGCGTGCGCTGTGGAAGATGCTCATCATTGATCCCCTGCCGACGGCTTCGGCGGCACGCCCCCCGCTCCCGGCGGCGGCTGCGGCAACCCGCGCTTCACCGGCTTGCCGAGGTCTGCGGCCGGCGCGTTCTGGTCGGGTTCCTTGTAGACGAAGGTCTTGGCCACGAACGTCGCGGCGATGGTGTGCGGATTGGTCTTGGTCGGCGTGAGGGCGTTGATCGTCAGGTCCTGGATGTTGATGATGCGCGAGAAGCGGCCGACCCGGTCGAACAGCAGCGCCAGGTTGTGGTACGTCCCGTCGAGGTCGACGCTGATCGGCCATTCGCTGTAGAACTCTTTGTCGTTGAGCGTGCCCGGCTTGAAGTCCTTCAAGTTGAAGTCGCCCTGCTCGGCGAGGCCGCGGATGCGCCGCAGCAGGTCGGGGGTGTTGCGGCGCGCCGGCAGGATGCGCAGCAGCTTGTCCAGCTCGAGCTCGAGCTGGTGGACCTCCTCGCGGAACTTGGGCAGCTGCTGCTGCGCGATCAGCCCTTCCTGCTTCTTGTGCTGCAGCTCCTCGAGGCGGTTCTCCTGCGCCTGGATGTCGTCCTTGATCGGCCCGATGTACTGCCAGTAGCCGAGCGCGAACAGCACACCACCGACGATCAGCCCCCAGCCCAGGCCGAAATACCAGGGCTTGCCCGTCAATCCCGATCCGATCTTGAGCG
>DATKFK010000720.1:0-5936 GCA_035544375.1 Thermoanaerobaculia bacterium | reverse complement strand
GGCCTCGACGCGGTGGTGCGCCGCCTGCTGGCGCTCGGGGAGGCGGGCTGATGCTCTACCACCTCCTCTATCCGCTGCGCAACGTCATCCCGGTGTTCAACGTCTTTCGCTACATCACCTTCCGCGCCGCCGCGGCGATCGTCACCGCGCTGCTGCTGTCGCTGCTTCTGGGGCCGCGGTTCATCCGCACCCTGCGCCGGCTGTCGGTGGGCCAGAACATCCGCGACGTCGGGCCGCAGGCGCACCAGGTCAAGGCCGGCACCCCGACCATGGGCGGGCTGCTGATCCTGTTCGCGGTGCTGGCGGCGACGCTGCTGTGGGCGAACCTCGCCGACGCCTACGTCTGGCTGGTGATGCTGGTGACCACCGCCTTTGGCGCCATCGGCTTCGCCGACGACCTGCTCAAGGTGCGCCGCCACAACAACCGGGGACTGTCGGCGGCCGCGAAGTTCTGGCTGCAGGTGGCGGCGGCCGGCGCCATGGGGGTGGCGCTGCTCCTGCTGCCGCCGGCGTACAGGTTCGACACCACGCTGTCGTTCCCGTTCTTCAAGCAGCTGCGGCCGGACCTCCTGTACCTCTACGTGCCGTTCCTGGTGCTGGTGCTGGTGGGCTCGTCGAACGCGGTCAACCTGACCGACGGCCTGGACGGCCTGGCCATCGGCGCGACCACGGTGGCCGCCGGCACCTACGCCATCTTCACCTATGTCGCCGGCAACCGGGTGATCGCCAACTATCTGCAGATCTCCTACGTCCAGGGGGCCGGCGAGACGACGGTGTTCTGCGGCGCGCTGGTCGGCGCCGGGCTCGGCTTCCTGTGGTTCAACTCCCATCCCGCCGAGGTCTTCATGGGCGACGTCGGTTCGCTGTCGCTCGGCGCCGCGATCGGCAGCGTGGCGGTGATCGCCAAGCAGGAGCTGCTGCTGGTCCTGGTCGGCGGCCTGTTCGTGCTCGAGGCGCTGTCGGTGATCGTGCAGGTGGGTTCGTTCAAGCTGCGGGGCCGGCGGGTGCTGCGCATGGCCCCCCTCCACCATCATTTCGAGCTCTCGGGGTGGGCCGAACCCAAGGTGATCGTGCGGTTCTGGATCCTGTCGATCCTCTTCGCCCTGCTGTCGCTCTCGACGTTGAAACTGCGATGAAAGTTCCCTGGGGCAGCGGCAGCTTCGAGCGGGTCCTGGTCTACGGCCTGGGGCTCTCGGGCCGTGCCGCCGCCCGCCTGCTGCTGGCGCGCGGGGTGGCGGTGGCGGCGGTGGACGACGGCGCCGGCGTCGATCCCGGCGAGCTGGCGGCCGCGCCGCGCTTCGAGCTCCTGACCGGCGCCGCGACCGCGGGCCTGGCCGCTGCCGCCGGCGGCCCCTTGCCCCAAGCTGCCGCCGCCTGGCGCGGCATCGACGGCGTCGTGGTGTCGCCGGGAGTGCCGCCCGACCGGCCGCTGCTGGCGGCGGCGCGCCGGCTCGGCCTGCCGGTGCTGGCCGAGGTCGAGCTGGCCTTCCCGTTCCTCAACGGCCCGGTGGTGGCGATCACCGGCACCAACGGCAAGAGCACCACCACGGCCCTGGCCGGCGCGCTGCTCGCCGCCGCCGGCCATGCCGTCGAGGTGTGCGGCAACATCGGCGAGCCGCTGGCGGGACGGGTCGACGGCCCGCCGGGCCGCATCTTCGTCGTCGAGCTGTCGAGCTTCCAGATCGACGGCCTGGACACCTTCAGGCCGCGCGCCGCGGCGTTCCTCAACCTGACCGAGGACCACCTGGACCGCTACCGCGATCTCGCCGCCTACGCCGCGTCCAAGCGCCGCCTGTTCCGCCGCCAGGACCGCGGCGACCTGGCGGTGCTCAACGCCGACGACCCGATCACGCGCTCGACGCTGGCCACGGCGGATGCGGCAGCCGTCGGCTGGAAACCCAGGTGCGCCGTCCGCCGGCGCCTTTTCTCGCGGCGCGGTCCGGTCGACGACGGTTGCTACCTGACCGCCTCGGGCACGGTCGTCGAGGTGTCGCCGGGCGAGCCGTCGCGGGAGCTGTTCGCCGCCGCGGCGGTGCCGCTCGCCGGCGTGCAGAACCTCGAAAACGCCATGGCGGCGGCCCTGCTGGCACGCGGCATGGGGGCGGACCCGGAGGCGGTGCGGCGCGGCCTCGCCGGCTTCAGGGGCCTGCCGCACCGCATGCAGCAGGTCGCGGTCCACGGCGGAGTGACCTGGTACGACGATTCCAAGGGCACCAACCCGGCGGCCACCGTCAAGTCGCTCGAGAGTTTCGCCGACGGCACGGTGCACCTGATCCTTGGCGGCCGCAACAAGGGCGCGGATTTCGCGCCGCTTGCGCCGCTGGCGCGAGCCAAGGCGAAGCGCCTGTACCTGATCGGCGAGGCCGCGCACGAGATCGAGCAGGCACTGGGCGGCGCGGCGCCGATCGAGCGGTCGGGGACCCTCGCCGCCGCGGTGCGGGCGGCGGTGCGCCGGGCCAGTCCCGGCGAGGCGGTGGTGCTGTCGCCGGCCTGCGCCAGCTTCGACCAGTTCCGCAACTTCGGCCACCGCGGCGATGTCTTCCAGGAGGAGGTGCGGGCGACGCTCGGCGGGCCGGACGGCGGCGGCGGCGGCGATGTCCGCGGCGGGGGCGGCGGGGGTGGCACGGGCGGCACGGGCGGCGGCACGGGCGGCACGGGCGGCGGGGCCGGCGGTCCCGGCGCCTTCGGACAGCGGGAACGCATGCTGGCCCGGAAGGGAGGCGCGGATGGCGAAGAAGCTCGCCTTTGACCGGGTCCTCTTCACCACCGTGGCGCTGCTGATCTTCTTCGGCCTGGTGATGGTGTATTCGGCGAGCGCCGCCATCACCCGCGAGCGCTCGCCGCTGGTCAACCCGTTCCTGGTCAAGCAGGCGCTGGCGGCGGTGGTCGGGCTGGCGCTGATGGTGTGCCTGATGCACCTCGACTACCGTCGCCTGCGCCAGCCGGCGGTCATCTACGCGCTGCTCGGCGTGGCGCTGCTGCTGCTGGTCGGCGTGCTCTTCTCGCCGCCGCTCAACAACACGCGGCGGTGGTTCTTCCTGGCCGGCGTGTCGGTGCAGCCATCCGAGCTCGCCAAGCTGGCGCTGGTGCCCTTCCTCGCCTACCAGATCGACAAGAAGCAGGGGGAGGTCAACCGCCTGTCGCTGCTGGCGCCGGTGGCGGCGGCGACGCTCCTGGTCGCGTGCCTGATCCTGTTCGAGCCCGACATGGGCACCGCCGTGCTGCTGTGCGGCACGGCCCTGCTGATGGTGTTCCTGGCGGGCCTCTCGTGGTCCTGGGTGGCCGGCGCCCTGGCGCTGGTGCCGCCGGTGCTGTGGCTGCTGGTGATGGCCGCGCCCTACCGGCGCGGGCGCTTCTCGACCTTCCTCGACCCCGAGAGCGATCCGCTCGGCAGCGGCTTCCAGGGGCTGCAGTCGTTGATCGCCGTGGGCTCGGGCGGGCTGCTCGGGCTGGGACCGGGCAAGAGCGTGCAGAAGCTCTACTTCCTGCCGCATCCGGAGTCGGACTTCATCTTCTCGATCGTCGCCGAGGAGCTGGGCATGGTGGGGGCGATGGCCGTGGTCGTCACCTTCGCGGTGCTCGCATGGCGCGGCCTGCGCGCCGGCGCCAGGGCGCCCGACCTGTTCGGCCGCTATCTCGGCTGGGGCTTCACCGGCGTCCTCGTGCTGCAGGCCCTGATCAACGTCAGCGTCACGGTGGCGCTGCTGCCCACCAAGGGTATCCCGCTGCCCTTCATCTCCTACGGCGGCTCCTCGCTGGTGGTCACGCTGTGCGCCTGCGGCGTGTTGCTCAACGTCTCGCAGCACGGATGACGGGTCCGATGCGATGGGCGAAACCGATGCGAGGCATGCCAGCGAGCCGGCGGCAAGCGCGGTGGACGATGACGCGGGCGCGGGCGCGAGTCGGCAGGACCGCGGCGGGCGCGGCGAGCGCCACGCGCTGCTCGCCGGCGGCGGCACCGGCGGGCACGTCTTTCCGGCCCTGGCGGTCGCCGACGAGCTGCTGGCGCGGGGGTGGCGGGTGAGCTACGCCGGCTCGCCCGCGGGGCTCGAGGCGCGCCTGGTGCCCGCGCGCGGCATCGCCTTCCACGGGCTGCCGGCGCGGCCGCTCTTGGGGCGCGGCCCGCTGGCGCGGGCGCTGGCGCTCGCCACCCTGGCGCGCTCCGCGGTGTCGGCGGCGGCGCTGGTCCGCCGGGTGGGCGCCACGGTGGTGCTTGGCACCGGCGGCTACGTCTCGGCGCCGGCGGTGGCCGGTGGGCGGCTGGCCGGGCGGCCGGTGCTGCTGCTGGAGCCCAACGCCCGCGCCGGCACGGCCAACCGCTGGCTCTCGCGCTGCGCGACCGAGGCGGCGGTCGGCTACGCCGAGACCGCCCGGGGCCTGCACTGCCCGGCGACCGTGACCGGCGTGCCGGTGCGGGAGGCGTTCTTCTCCATCCCCGGGACCGCAGCCGCCGCCGCTGCGTCGCCGCGGCTGCTGATCCTGGGCGGCAGCCAGGGGGCCCGCCAGCTCAACCTGGCGCTGCCGGCCGCGGCGGCGCGGGTGCTGGCCGACTTGCCGGCGCTGCGCATCGTCCACCAGGCGGGCGCGCGCCACGTCGACGAGACGCGCGCCGCCTACGCCGCCGCCGGCGTGCGGTCCGAGCAGGTGGCGGTGGTGCCGTTCCTCGCCGACGTGGCCGGAGCGATGGCGGCGAGCCATCTGCTGGTGTCGCGCGCCGGCGCCATCACGGTGGCCGAGATCTGTGCCGCCGGGCGGGCCTCGCTGCTGGCGCCGCTGGCCATCGCGGCCGGCCACCAGCAGGACAACGCCCGCCTGCTGGCGGCGGCCGGCGGCGCCCTGGCGCTGACGGCCGCCGACCTCGAGCCGGCACCGCTCGGGGCGCGCCTCCGCGCCCTCCTCGCCGACGGCGAGCGGCTGGCGGCGATGGGCCGGGCGGCGCGGGCGCTGGCGCGGCCCGGCGCGGCGGCGGCGATCGCCGACCGCCTCGAAGCGCTGGCGGGAGGCCGGGCATGACGCTCGCCGGGCGGATCGCGGCGCCGGGCGGCGGACCGGGCATGACGCTCGCCGTGCGGATCGCAGCGCCGGGCGGCGGATCGGGCATGACGCTCGCCGTGCCGATCGCAGCGCCGGCGGGAGGCCGGGCGTGATCTTCACCGAGTTCACCGACCTGTCGCGCGTCCACTTCGTGGGCATCGGCGGCGCCGGCATGAGCGGCATCGCCGAGATCCTGCTCGAGTACGAGCTGGAGGTCAGCGGCTGCGACCAGGCGGCGTCGGAGGTCACCGAGCGGCTGCGCACCCTGGGCGCCAGGATCCACGAGGGCCATTCCCCGGATCATCTGGCGGACGTCGAGCTGGTGGTGATCTCGTCGGCGGTGGCCGACGCCAACCCGGAGGTGGAGGCGGCGCGCCTCCGCGGCATCCCGGTGGTGCGGCGGGCCGAGATGCTGGGCGAGCTGATGCGCCTGAAGTACGGCATCGCCGTCGCCGGCACCCACGGCAAGACCACCACCACCTCCCTGGTCGGCACCGTGCTGACCGAGGCGGCGCTCGATCCGACGGTGATCGTCGGCGGCCGCCTGCGGCTGTCCGGGACCGGCGCGCGGCTGGGCCGCAGCCAGTACCTGGTGGCGGAGGCCGACGTGTTCGACCGCAGCTTCCTGCGCCTGACGCCGGTGATCGCGGTGGTGACGACCATCGACCGCGACCACCTGGACACCTACCGCGACCTGGGAGAGATCGAGGACGCCTTCGTCAGCTTCGCCAACCGGGTGCCGTTCTTCGGCCGCGTCATCGTCTGCCTGGACGACCCCCAGGTGCGGCACATCCTGCCGCGCATCGCCGATCGGCGGGTGGTGACCTACGGCCTGTCGCCGCAGGCCGAGCTGTCGGCGGTCGACGTCGAGCCCCGCGCCTGGGGCAGCCGCTTCGCCGTGC
>DATKFK010000719.1:0-7095 GCA_035544375.1 Thermoanaerobaculia bacterium | reverse complement strand
CAAGCCGTTCGTCTACGGCGCGGCGCTCGAACAGGGGTGGACGCCGGCGGACACCCTGCTCGACGCCCCGACCGCCTTCATCGGCGCCGACGGCAAGCTGAGCTACCGGCCCGAGAACTACTACCACAAGCATTACGGCATCGTGACCCTGCGGCGGGCGCTCGAGCAGTCCATCAACGTGCCGGCGGTCAAGATGCTCGATCTCATCGGCGGTTCCAAGGTGGTGGCGTTCGCGCACCGCTGCGGCATCCGCACGCCGCTGCCGACCTGGCCCAGCATCGCCCTCGGCTCGGCCGACCTGACGCCGCTCGAGCTGGCGGCTTCCTACGCCGCGATCGCCAACCAGGGCACGCACATCGAGCCCTACATGATCGAGCGCATCGCGTCGCCCGACGGGCAGGTCATGGAGCAGCACTTCCCCACCGCCTACACGTCGACCGATCCGGCGGTGTCCTACGTGCTGACCCACATGCTCGAAGGTGTCATCGATCGCGGCACCGCCTATGCCATCAACGACCTGCCGCTCGACATCGCCGGCAAGACCGGCACCACCGACGACTTCACCGACGCCTGGTTCGTGGGCTTCACCCCCCGCTACACGATCCTCACCTGGATCGGCTACGACGTGAAGCGCTCCCTGGGCCAGGGCATGAGCGGCGCCGTCGCGGCGCTGCCGATGTGGCGCGGCATCGTCGAGGACGGGCTCAAGCACGGCTGGATCCAGAAGGGCGAAACCTTCCCGGTGCCGCCGGGAGTGGTGTTCCGCGACGTCGACTACTACACCGGCCTGCTGGCCGGCCAGGGCAGCCCGAAGGTGGTCAAGGAGGCGTTCGTCGCCGGCACCGAGCCCGCGCGCGAATACAGCGCCCGCTGGTCCACGATCACCACCCTCCCGTGGTACCAGCAGCGGCCCTTCTACATCCCCAAGGAAGGCGAGAAGATGCCGCAGAAGGGCGGTCCACCGGTCCCAGGCGCACCGCCCGGTGCGGTCCCGCCCAATCCGCCGCCGGGCGGCGAGGGGAACTGACCGCCCTTCGCAGCCGGTGGATCAGGCGGTGGCGCCGCCCCGACGCACGCGGGCGACGAAGAGAGCGAGCAGGCTCAGCAGCGAGAAGGCTACCGTCGCGGCCACGAGCCAGAGTGCCCTCCATGGATGCCTGCCACCCGGGAAAGGCACCAGGTCACCGTCGCCCAGCACCACCATGCCTGCCCATGCCGCCGGCGGCAACCGTGGGTGCTGGCGCAGGGAATCGAGCTGCGCCTGCCGCAACGCCGCCGCTACCGAGGCGCCCTGGCCCAGGTGGCGGTAGAACCCAGTGAACAGCGCCTCCGCATCGGTGTCGACCTGCGGCCAGAGGCTGGCCACCACGGTGCGGGCGCGGGCCTGGAAGAAGGCATGCGCCAGGCTCATAACGCCCTCGCCGCGAAAGAAAGGGCCACCGTTGCTGCTGCAGGTCGAGAGGACGACCAGGCGGTCGTCGAGGCGGAGCTTGGCGATGTCCGCCGGCCGCAGGAGGCCGTCACGCCCAGGGGATGGCGAGAGCCAGATGCCGGAACGGCGGGGATCGCGGTCATCGACGATCGAATGAGCTGCAAAGTGCACGAGCGCGAAGCGGCTCAGTGGTTCGCGCGAGCCGAGAAGCGCTTCTTCCGATGCCTCGTTTCCGACCCATCTTTCACATCTCCATCCAAGGAACCACACCAACGCGTTCGCCTCGCCCTGCGCGGCGGGTAGCCGCTCGGCCGGCAAGTGAATGCCGGCCGCCTCAAAGGTCTTGCGAACGGCCGGAGCAGGTATCGGCGGATCGGCCAGAACCAGCGCCGGCCGGTCGGCCGGCGGCGGCTGGGGCGTGGCTCGCGTGAGGGCCCACAGCGTCGCGGAAGGGACAACTGAGATCTGGTAACGCCAAGCGAGCACTTCGCCCTCGCGTGTCGCGCGTAGCGCCGCAAACGGGAGGAGGTGAAGGTGATCATCAGGAACCACGACCAGGCGATTGACCTCCTTCGGCAACTCGGCGAGCACCTGCCCGACCAGCTGGCGATAGAGGTCCGTCGCCTGCCAGGACTGGAAATGCTCACGATGCTCCAGGAATTCTGCAACCCCTCGGCGCACGTCGCCTCGGCCCATCCCTTCGAGGCGATAGCACCGCCGCATGGCCTTCGTCGCCACGATCAGCCACGAGCCGCCGCCGAAGTCGCCGGTCCAATCCTGCCACGGCGCGATCTGGAAAGAGAGCAGCGCCTGGTCGGGGGCAAGCAGTCCTTGGATCTCGGAGAGAGTGGCGAAGCCGCGCAGCTGGCCGATGGAACCGAGGGGCCGCACGGAATGGGGTGTGGCGGCCCTATCGTTTGCGGTGGCTGAGACTTCAGCTCTCGAGGAGGCGGAGGGGCCGTGCCCCATCTCTCGTTCTTCGGCTGTCAAGGCTTTGAGATCGCTCTCGGCGTTTTCTCTTTCGCTCCCAGGCAGGGCGCTGTCCTGCCGGCGCTGCCTGAGGTGTTCGATGGCTTGGCCGAGTGCGTGAAGCCGTTCTGCATCGGCCTCGGCCGCAGGAGCTCCGGCTCCGGCCGCGATCAGGTTGTCATACAGGGCGCGAGCCCGGAGCCTCTCGACGACGCCAAAGCCAAGTTCCAGGCATGACGGGCATCGACCTGCGAGGGCGGATGCAAAAAGACGCCCGGAGAACCAGTAGGAATCATCAGACCAGGCCGACAACAGGCTCATCTGGATCTCGGGATCCCGCTGGAGGGCGCGGAGGCGCTCGATCTGAGAAAGACCCTGTTGCGACTGGAGGACGAAATCGTCGACCGGCCGAGTCCTCCAGGCCAGCCGCATCAGAACGCCGTAGCCCTCGGCACGGGACACCGGATCGTCCCCTTCGAGGCTGCGAACCGCTCCTGCCGGCTCGCCGCTATCTTGCCGCGCCGACGAGACCTGCCAGCGAATGAACGCTCGGCGACAAACCCGCCTTTCGGATTCTCCGGGAGCAACTTCGAGGCAGCGACGGCGCTCCAACCTCGCTGCCTCTACCCGCTTTGCCAGCATGACCAGCTGAGAGGAGGCCAGGGCTGCCACGGTTGGATTACCGCCGGCTTCTGCCTCCTGCCTCGCCGCGCGGGCCACCTCCTCGATCCGGCTGGTATTGGCCGCCGCCGGCAACTCGCCGGCCCGTACGATCAGCACTTGCAGCTGACAGTACAGGCCATCCGCACGCTGGAAATGGCCCAGAGCCGGCTGCGACAGCTGCAAGCAGTCGGTCCAAGCCAGGCCGAGCTGGCCAGTGAAGAGATGCACCTGGTGCATCGTCTTCAGCCAGCGCGCGTCACGAAGCGGAACAGGCACCTCTTCCAGCGCCAGGCCGGCTTGCTCGAAGTTGCCGCTGGTGAACAGCACCCAGGCGCGCGACATGGTCGAAAGGGCCACGTACCAGTCACGTGATCGAGCGCCGGACGCTGCGGCAGCCTGAGCTTCGCGCTCCACCTCGCGGCGAGCTTCGTCAAGACGGCCTTGGGCGACTAACAAGGTCACCAGGTTGTTCCTTGCGAGGACTTCCCCTTCTGCATTGTGCTGATGGTAACTGCTGGCCGCTGAGCGCAAGAGCAGCTCGGCGCGGTCAGGAGGGAAGAGTTGGAGAGCCGCCGAACACATCTGGAGCCCGGGATTCTGCGGATATTGGACGAAGAGGTAGCGGACTTGTCGAGCGGCCCCGCGCCTATCAGGCTGCCGCCAAAAGCAGCGAGCGGACTCGGGATCCTCGGGATAGGCCGTGAACTGTCGTACGCACCCGGCCACTCCTTCCGGGCTCGCCGCGAGACTGAGGCCTGGGACGGCAAGCGCCGCCCAGGCCAGGGCTGCAAGGAGTCTCAGGAGATGCCTCCAAGGCCCACATTCACAGGAGGCCCAGGAGGATTGGGCGGGGGCATGTCGGTCTTTCCCGCGGTCATATCGAAGTACACCTTTTTCGTCGTTTCGGAGATGCCGTGAGCGGTTCCGGTCACCGGCGCCGGTGCCAGCGCCCCGGCGACGCCCATCTCCGGCGCCAGGGCCTGCGCCTTCGGCGCGCCGGTCGGAAACGTCCGCACCGGCTGGGCAGCAGTTTCCTGGGCCGGCTGCTGCGCGTGCTGGTACGGAGCAGGCTCGGGCTGCGTGCGCGTGGTCACCAGGCCGATCTCGATGTGCCAGAACAGCCGCTGCGTCCGGAACGTCTTCGCGACCTTGCTCGAGGTCTCCACGCTCGCGCCCGTGTTCGAGCCCTCCTTAGCAGGAGAGTTGCCTACCTGATCGTCCTTCCCGCTCAGTGCTGCAGATTGAGTGCTCATGGCATTCTCCCTTTTGGATGGGGCGGCCGAGCAGGAGGGGTGCCCTGGCCTGCTCCGCCGGTCCCGTTTGGGAAGCCCGCGCTTCCTGTTGGCTCAAGGAACGAACGCCACGGGGCCATCCCCTCACCCCCCATCGGTGCACCCCGCTCAGCGGAGCCGGAAGTCCCGGGAAATGGTGTCGGACCTGCCGTCGGGCAGGTGGGCGGTGAGGGTCGCATGCAAGGGCGCGCCGGCCGGCACTCGCGCCAGGTCTGGCACCGGCACGGTGTACTCCGTGGCGGCGAGGCCGTGCGCGGCGGCGATCGGGATCGGTTTCGCCGCGCCGCTCTCGTCCTCGAGATCGACGGTGAGGTCGTAGGTCGCGCCGGGCACGCCGCTCCAGCGCAGGCGGGCATTGCTTCTCGGCAGGACGGCCTCGCCGGGACTGAGCCAACGAGTCGCTGCCGCCTGGTCGGCGGTGCTGCCGCCGCGCTGCACGACGGCTGCCGGCGCCTCGCCGCGGCGGAGCTCGTAGGTCCCGAGCACCGCTGCAAAAGCAACGGCGGCGGCCGCCGCCAGGGCGGCATAGAGCCGCCACCGCGGGCGGCTCGTACGGCGATCGAGGACCAGGTCCCCGGCAAGTGCCTGGTCGGCTCTTGGATCGGCGGCCTCCTCGCCCGGCGCGGTCCGCTCCATGAGCACCGCCAGCCGCCAGGCCTCGGCGCACGCGGAGCAGGACGCCAGGTGCTCGACGACGTCGCGCAACCGGTCCGGGGGCAACCGGCCGTGGGCTCCTTCCCAGATCTCGGACACGGACGGACAGCGCTCCGGATGCGCCGGCTCCTCCGGCTGTGCGAAGGCTTCGCGGAGGCGCTCCAGACCTCGAGGTTCCGTCACGGTACGATCCCCCTCCTTTCCAGGCAGCCGCGCAGGTCGGCCAGGCCGCGGTAGACCAGGTTCTCCGCCCGCTTGGGGCTCCAGCGGAGGAGCTGGGCAACCTCCGGCACGCTGTGACCCTGGAGGTTCAAGACGACGGCGAGCCGGCGAGGGCGCACCAGGGTCTTGAGGCAATCGCGAATGGCGCGTCCAAGCTGCCTCCCCGCCGAATCGCGTTCCGGGTCCGGCTGGGCGGCGACCGGCCCGCCGCCCTCTTCCGCCGCCGCCGGCAGCGCCACCTCCTGCCGGCGCCGCCAGCGCCGGATCTCGTCGACCAGGGCGCTGTGCGCCGCCTTCCTCAGATAGAACGTCGAGAACTCGCCTGCTCCCTCATGCTGCTTCTGCGCGGCGACGACGCGCATCAGCACGGCCTGGACGAGGTCGTCGGAGCGGCTGGCGAGCCAGGCAGGACAGACGTGGGCCACGACGCGCGCCACGTCGGCGCGAAGCCGCCCGTAGTCCTCCTCGGTCCTTGGCGAATGGAGGACACCAACGTCGGGGGCAGGCCGCTCGGGCGGAGGATCCTGAGCGTTCATGGCAAACGGCAACCGTCGGGCTGTAACTTAGTTTAGCATGGCAGACAGAGCCGCACGGCCGGCACGGCCGGCGCCCGGCATCCCGAGACACCTGCCAGGACCGTCAGTGGCCCGGGTGGGCGGTCTGCTCGGCGATGAAACGGTCGACGTTGTGCTCGAGCACGGCGAGCGGGACGGCGCCGCTGCCGAGCACCGCATCATGGAACAGGCGCACGTCGAAAGACTGGCCAAGGGCCTGCTCGGCCTTGCGGCGCAGCTGCTTGATCTTGATCTCGCCCAGCTTGTAGGCAAGAGCCTGGCCGGGCCACGAGATATAGCGGTCGGTTTCGGTCTCGACCTCGTGCAGCGGCAGCGCGGTATGGCTGGCGAGATAGTCGATCGCCTGCCGGCGGGTCCAGCCCTGGGCGTGGATGCCGGTGTCCACGACCAGGCGGCAGGCGCGCCACATCTCGTAGGTGAGGCGGCCGAAGTTGCTGTAGGGGTCGGTGTAGAAGCCCATCTCGAGGCCGAGCCATTCGGAGTAGAGGCCCCAGCCCTCGCCGAAAGCCGAGAGGTACGAGTACCGTCGGAAGTTGGGGAGGTCGGCGAGCTCCTGGCTCAAGGCGACCTGCAGATGGTGGCCCGGCACCGCCTCGTGCAGGGTGAGCGCTTCGAGGTTGTAAAGGGGACGGGTCTCCGGCTGGTAGACGTTGACCCAGTAGGTTCCCGGCTGGGTGCTGCCAGCGGGCGCCTGGACGTAGCGCCCGGCGGTGTACTTGGGTGCGAGGTGGTCGGGCACGGGCTTGATGGTGTACGGCAGGCGCGGCAGGGTCTTGAACTCCGAGGGGAGCTTGCCGTCGATCCGCTTGGCGATCCAGGCCGCGTCCTTGAGCAGCTCTTCGCCGCTCTTGGGATAGAAGCGCGGATCGGTGCGCAGCATCTCGACGAAGGCCGCGAAGTCGCCACTGAACCCTACCTGCCGGATGACCGCCTGCATCTCCGCGCCGATGCGCTCCACCTCGGCGTGACCCACCTCGTGGATCTCCTCGGGCGACAGCTCGAGGGTGGTGAAATGACGGATCTGGTGCGCGTAGTAGGCCCGGCCGCCGGGCAGCTCCGAGGCGCCGATCGTCGCCCGCGCGTGCGGCAGGTACTCGGCGCGGTAGAACTCTAGGAACTGCCGGTAGCCGGCGACCGCGCCGTCGAGGATCGCCCCCCGCGCCTCCTGGCGCAGGCGCTGGCGGTCGGCCTCGGGCATGGTCGCTGGAAACCGCTCGCACGGTTTCCAGAAGACGCTCTTCGCCGGATCGTCGACGACGTGCGCGGAGATCGTCCGTTCGTAGCCGGT
>DATKFK010000718.1:0-2951 GCA_035544375.1 Thermoanaerobaculia bacterium | reverse complement strand
CCTCGGCCGGATCTTTTACCGACACCCACGATCACCAGCCTATCGTTCCCCCGTATTCGACCGTTACCTTTACGGCACAGCAACGCTACATCTACACTTGCGCCTGTAAGCCGGGGCCCAACGTTCTGGCTGGCATCTGGGGGATCGTACGGACGATCTCGAAGCGACCAGATGGCAAATTCGTATACACCATAACCAAAAGCGGCCTCTCAGCTTCGGACAATCCGTTGCCATAGCGACCCGCTGAGAATCGAGGTTATCCATGACGTCGCTGCGCACTCTTATAGCCCTGGGCGCCGCAATCTCGATGGCGGCGGCGCGCAATGCTCCGGCACCTGCCGGCGGTGCTGGCAGCCCGCTCATGATTGCGCTGCGGCTTGAGAAATCCGCCTACTCCCTTCATGAGCCGGTAGTTGCAAGGCTCAAGGTCTACAATCGGACCACGGCTCCCATGAATCTTGACCTCGGAAAGAACGCCATTGGCAACCTGAGGGTAACCGTGACCGATCCTACTGGTCACCGAGAGATGCGGCCGCCGCCGCCAGAGCTCCCTGATGGGCTCTCCTTCCCGGGTGGCATCACGCTGGCAGCCGGCGGCCGCTATGACAAGGGTCTGGTGCTGAACGATTGGTCCGACTTCACGCAATCAGGTCGCTATACCGTCCGCCTCGATCTACTGAACCAAGCGGCAAGTCCGAATGCCGCGGAGCTGTCGGCCACTTCATCCCTGGAGGTGGAACCTCAGGACTCCGCGGAGTTGCGCGCGGCGTGCGAGCGTCTGGCGCAACGCGCTCTTGCCGGCAGCGGTGCAAACGCGGATGTGGCTGCTCACGCTCTAAGCTTCGCGACGGACGAGGTATGCCTGCCGGCAATGGCGCGGGTTTTTCATGCCGGGTTCCGCCCTCGGATTAGCGTCGTAGATGGCCTTGCCAGGCTCGGAACCGAGAAAGCCTTGGCAGTGATCGTTGGCGAATGGGACAGTCTTGACAAGCTGTCGCAGCAGATCGTATCGCAGGCTTTCTCCATCGCGGGCAGGATCGCGATTCTTCGCGAAGCACTCGCCAAGGCAGGCAAGAGCCTACCCTCCGCCAGCTTCTGAGAGAGGAGCGTAAGCCGCCATGCACCAAGCCGGGCTTCGCCTCGACCGACGGCAAGGCGTCGATCGATCCGCTGCCATGAAGGCAGCCCTCCTCATAGAGGCTCGAGATGAATAGGAATCTTCGCTGGCCGAAATCGGCGCTGCTCATCGTGCTGGCCTTGGTCTTGATGCACTCTCTGGTCCCGCGGGTCTCACGTGCCGAAGACTGCGGGCAGTTGAAGCTCTCGTTGCGGCCAGACGAGGCTGCTCTGCCTCTGCACGCGCCCGTGTTTGCCGCTCTCGAGATCCACAACGAGGGGGCCTCGCCGGCGAGCGTCGACCTCGGCAAGAACTTCAAGGGAAACCTTCGCCTCGCCTTCGACTTGCCCGACCGCAGAACGGCAGATGGGCCTCCCTATAGCTCCCCGCCAGACGGCGCCTTCGTGCCGGGAGTGGTGGAGGTCGGGGGCGGCGCGACCCATATCCAGCAGCTGGTGCTGAACGAGTGGTGGGATTTCGCCTCAACGGGCGCCTATCGCGTCAGGCTGCGCATCGAGCAGTCACCGCGATTCTGCACTCGCGAGCCTCTTTCGGCGGCCGCGGTCGTCGAAATGACAGCTCGCGACGAACCACGTTTGACGGTAATCTGCAATCGACTCGCAGCGGATGCCAAGTCACTGAGCGCTACCTCCAAGGTCGCCGCGGAAGGGTTGAGCTACGCCGGTGATGACGCCTGTCTCGCGGCGCTGATCGAGGTCTTGAAAGGCGACGGCCGCAGCAGGTCGTGGGCGCTGAAGGGTCTCGCCAGGATAGGAAGCAAGGACGCCGCGGCGGCAGTGGCCCGGGAGTGGCGCCGTTTCGATGACTTTGATCGGGGAGAAGCCATGAGGGAGTTCATCGCGAAGGGCAAGGGCGATGTGCTCCTTGCTGCTGTGGCAAGACTTGAGCCGGAGCAGTCGAAGCCGCTCGAGGGAACGCTCCGGCAGTGACTGCATTCAACGGCAAGCGAGCCGTTGGGCTGCCGGCTGGCCGGTAGGCCACGCCTACCGGGAGAACGAGGGCTCGTGCGAGGCCAAGACGACATGCGCGGATCACGGACAGGGCGGCAGAGCGGAAGAGCCGGCAGGGGTCTGCAGGTGCTGTGGGTGGGACTCTTGCTGTCGGGGACGGTCGTGCGCTCGCTGGCCGCGCAGCTCGACGACTCTTGCATGGTGAGCGCCTTGAACCGGACCGCCCCGGTCGATGCCAGTGGCGTGTGGGTGCTGCCCAATGTGCCGGCCAGCGCCGGGTTGGTGAGGGTGCGTGCCACGTGCGTCAGGGGCGGGACGGTGCAGTCGGGTGCTTCGAGCCTCATCCTGGTGCCGGCGAATGGCGTCGTTACCGTCGCCGACATCAGCTTCCAGGATCCGGCGCCGATCACGGCGAGCCTCGGATTGACCGCCCCCACGACCAGCCTGACGGCGAAGGGCCAGACGGTGCAGCTTGCGGCTCTGGCAACCTACTCGGGAGGTACCACCGCCGACGTCACCGCGGCGGTGAGCGGCACCGACTACAGGACGAGCAATCCCCTGGTCGCGACGGTGGACGTGGAGGGTTTGGTCACGGCCCAGGCGAGCGGCATCGCCATCATCAGCGCGGTCAACGAGGGGGCGCTGGCGATCCTGCGGCTGCAGGTGGTCCTTTCCGGCAGCACGGTGGGCGACGGCATCCCCGACGATTGGAAAGTGGCGCACGGCCTCGATCCCAACGATCCCCTGGTGGCTTACGAGGACCCCGACCACGACGGCCTGACCAACCTCGAGGAGTTCCAGTACGGCACCGACCCGAACAACCCGGACACCGACGGCGACGGCTTGAGCGACGGCGACGAGGT
>DATKFK010000717.1:0-13494 GCA_035544375.1 Thermoanaerobaculia bacterium | reverse complement strand
GGCGCCGCCGCGGCGGCGCCTGGCACGGATCTACTGGCTGGAGGCGCTTTCGGAGGCGCGGAAAGCGGTGCGGCTGCCCGGGTTCATCCTGCCTGCCTTAGGGTTCCCGGTCATGTTCTACGTGCTGTTCGGGGTGGCGATGCGTTACGGCACCCTGGGCGGCGTGACCATGGCGGAGTACCTGCTGGCCACCTACGGCGTCTTCGGGGTGATGAACGTCTCGCTCTTCGCCTTCGGCGTCGGGGTCGCGGGAGAGCGCGGCCAGGGATGGCTGCTGCTCAAGCGCGCCACCCCGATGCCGCCGCTGGCGCTGTTCGCCGGCAAGCTGGCGATGGCCCTGCTGTTCAGCGGCGGGGTCGTCGCCTTGCTGGCGGCCATCGGACTTGGCCCCGGCCACGTGCGGGCGCCGGCCGCGACGCTCGCCGAGCTGGCGGCGGTGCTGGTGCTCGGCGCGCTGCCCTTCGCCGCGATGGGACTGGCGATCGGCTACTGGGCCGGCCCCAGCTCGGCGCCCATGCTGTGCAACCTGCTGTCGCTGCCGATGTCGTTCGCCTCGGGGCTATGGATCCCATACCCGCTGCTGCCGGCGTTCGTCCGGCAGGTCGCCCACGGCCTGCCGGCCTATCACTACGCGCAGCTGGCGCTGAAGGTGATCGGCGCCGGAACCCACGAGCCGGCTGGCTGGAGCCTGCTGTACCTGGCGGCGTTCACCGCCGGCATGCTGCTGCTGGCGCGTCTGGGTTACTTGCGCGACGAGGGCCGCACGTACGGTTGAGGGCCGCCGGGTTCGCCCGCGGCCGGCGACCTGCGACCTGCGACCGGCCGGCGACCGGCGACCGGTGGCCGCAGGCGCAGCGGGTCCTGCCGTGTCGGCCGTGTCGCGGTACCATTCGGCGGAGTCATGGAGTCGATCGAGATCCGAGAGCCATGCGACTGCTCCCCCGCAATCCCCATCTGGGCTGGACTCCCTACGCGTGGCTCATCTATCTCCCGATCTTCCTTTTCGAGCCCCTGAACCGGCGTACCTCGGTGCTCGAATGGGGGCTGACGCTGGCGGCGATCGCCCTGTTTTTGGCGCTCTACTTCGTGGGCCACTGGGTGGAGGGCTGGCGCGTGGCCTTGGTGGCGGCGTCGATCTTCGCGCTGGGCGTCGGGTTCGCTCCGTGGAACTCTGGCGCCTCGGTGTTCGTGATCTACGCCAGCGCTTTCGCCGGCCGCCTGTCGCCGCCGCGCCGCGCCACGGCGACGATCGGTGCCATGATCGCGCTCACCTGGATCGAGAGCTGGGCGCTGTCGCTGGCGCCGGGCTACTGGATCGCGGCGACGGTCTTCTCGCTGATCGTCGGCGGCGTCAACATCCATTTCAACGAGGTCGGGCGGACCGCGGCGCGGCTGCGCGACTCGCAGGCGCAGGTCGAGCAGCTGATCCGCATCGCCGAGCGCGAGCGCATCGCTCGCGACCTGCACGACCTGCTGGGGCATACGCTGTCGGTGATCGCGCTCAAGGCCGAGCTGGCCGGGAAGCTGCTGGCAACCTCGCCGGAGCGCGCGGCGGCGGAGATCCGCGACGTCGAGAGGGTCACCAGGGACGCGCTGCGCGAGGTGCGGAGCGCCGTCGCCGGCTACCGGTCGGAGGGGTTGCCCGCGGAGCTGGCGCGCGCGCGGCTGGCGCTCGAGGCCGCGGGGGTGCGGACGGAGTACCTCACCATGCCGCTGACGCTGCAGCCGGCGGCCGAGGCCGCGCTGGCGCTGGCGGTGCGCGAGGCGGTGACCAACCTCATCCGCCATGCGGGGGCCGCCACCTGCCGCATCACCCTCGAGCGGCGCGGCGGTTCCGCCGTCCTCGAGGTGGCCGACGACGGCCGCGGCGGCGCGCGCGAAGGTGCGGGCTCCGGCAGCGCCACCGGGCTGCTCGCCATGCGCGAGCGCCTGGCGGGGCTGGGCGGGCAGCTGGAGATCCGTCCCGCGGCGGGGTTGGCGGAGGGGGGCCGCGGCACTTGCCTGGCGGTGACCCTGCCGATCGGCGTGCAGCCGACATTGGCGGTGGGGTCGCCGGCCGCGGCGGCGACGGCGTCCGGTGAAGCGCGCGGCGAAGGCCAGGGCGAGGCCCGCGGGGATGGCCAGGGCGAGACCCGCGGCGAAGGCGATGCCGAGGCGGGTCCGGAAGCCGTCGCCGCCGCGGCCGCCGCGGGTGCGGTGCCGGCGCTGGATCGGCGGTCATGATCCGGGTGCTCCTGGCGGAGGACCAGTCGATGGTGCTGGGCGCGCTGGCGGCCCTGCTCGAGCTCGAGCCCGACGTCGAGGTGGTGGCGCGCGCCCGCGACGGCCGCGAGGCGCTGCGGCTGGTGGAGGAGACGTCGCCCGACGTGGTGCTGACCGACATCGAAATGCCCGGGATGGGCGGCCTGGACCTGGCGGTCGAGCTGCGGCGCCGCGCCAACCCGGCGCGCGTGGTGATCGTCACCACCTTCGCGCGGAGCGGCTTCCTGCAACGGGCGCTGGCGGCGGGGGTCGCCGGCTACCTGTTGAAGGACTCGCCGGCCGAGCGGCTCGCCGACGCGGTGCGGCGGGTGCACGCCGGGCTGCGGGCGATCGATCCCGAGCTGGCGGCGGCGACCTGGGACGAGCCCGATCCGCTCACCGAGCGGGAGCGCCAGGTCCTGCGGCTCGCGGCCGACGGGATGCCCACCGCCGGCGTGGCGGCCGAGCTCCACCTCTCCGAAGGCACGGTGCGCAACTACCTCTCCGAGGCCATCGGCAAGCTCGGCGCCGCGAACCGCGTCGAGGCGGCGCGCATCGCCCGCGGCAAGGGCTGGCTGTGACTGCCGCCGGCGGCTTCCGGTCCTGCTGGCGGGCGGACCGCGGCGATGCCGGCGGCCGCTTGGATCTCGCGCTGGTGCGGCACTTCGCGGGTGTGCCGGGGCTCTCGCGCAGCCAGGTGCAGGGCTGGATCGGGGCCGGCCGGGTGCGGGTCAACGGCGCCGAGGCGCTGCGGCCGGCAGGGCGGCTGGCCGCCGGCGACGAGCTGGAGGTGGAGTTGTCGGCGCCGCCGCCTTCGCGGGGCCGCTCACGGGCGCTCGCGGCACAGCGGTTGCCGCTGGCGATTCTCTACGAGGATGAGCACCTGCTGGCGCTCGACAAGCCGGCCGGGCTGGTGGTCCATCCGACGGGCCGCTATCGTGACGGCACGCTGGCCAACGCGCTGGCCTGGTACCTGGGGGAGGGTGCCCCCGTCGCGGCCGCCGGCCAAGTCGGTGCGCAACCTTCCGCCGGGCCGGCCGCGAGCGAGGCGCCGGCGGTGAGGGTCGGGCTGGTGCACCGGCTCGATCGCGACACCTCGGGTGTGCTGCTGGTCGCCAAGAGCCGCGCCGCCCACGCCGGCCTGGCGCGGGCGATCAAGGCGCGCGCGCTGCACAAGGACTACCTGGCGCTGGTGTACGGCAGGGCGCCGCTGGCCAGGGGGCGCATCGAGCTCAAGCTGCGTCACGACCCGCACGATCGCCGGCGCGTGGCAGCCTCGCGCACCGAAGGGCTGAACGCCGTCACTCTCTACGAGTTGCTGGCGGAGACCTGCCCCGGAGCGGGAGGAAAGGGTCGGCAGGGCGTCTGGCTGTCCCTGCTGCGCTGCCGCCTGGTGACCGGCCGCACCCACCAGATCCGCGTCCACCTCGCGGCGGTCGGACTGCCGATCGTCGGCGACCCGGTCTACGGCGAGCCTCGCCACCGCGGCCTCGCCGATCCGGTGCTCGCCGAGCTGTGCCGGGCCTTCCCGCGGCAGGCCCTGCACGCCTGGCGGCTCGGGCTGCGCCATCCGGTGACCGGCCGGCAGCTCGCCCTGGCGGCGCCGGTGCCGGCCGACCTGGCTGGGCTACTGCGCGCCGCGGGCCAGCCTGCCGGCGACGAGCAGCTCGCCGCGCTCGCCGCCGCGCCCCGGCGATGAAAACCAGACGGGAGGAGCACCCTGACAAGTGGCGCTCAACTCTCCAGGGCGTCGAGGATCGGGCGAGCGACGAAGACCCGGCGCCAGGCGCCGCCATAGTCGCTGAGCACTCCGATTTCCACGAGCGCCTTGAGCGCGCTGCGCGCCGTTGGGGCGGTGACACCCAGGACCTTTACCGCACGGGGCACGGTGATGTACGGGCTCGCAAAGAGCTCGTCGAGAAGCCTCAGGGTCTTGGGTTTGTCACGCACTCGGGTACGGAGCTCGGTCCGTAGATCGAGCAGGCGGCCCGCCTGCTTGCTTGCTGCCGCCGCCGAGCGCTCGACCGCGACCAGGAAGAATCGCAACCAACCGGCCCAATCGCCATGGGTCCTCACTTTCTGGAGGGCCTGGTAGTACTCCAAGCGGTGCGGCTCGAGATAGGTCGAAATGTAGAGGAGCGGGTGGGAGAGCCGACCCCGCTCGATGAGGAACAGCGTGATCAACAAGCGCCCGATGCGGCCGTTGCCGTCGAGGAACGGGTGGATCGCCTCGAACTGCTCGTGCATCAAGGCGCATTGCACCAGGTCCGGTAGCCGGCTCTCCTCGTGGAGATACGTCTCCCAACTGTGTAGAGCCTCCATCATCTCTGGGTAGGGAGGCGGAACGTATGCGGCCGTCTGGAGCGTGCTGCCTGGCGGGCCGATCCAGTTCTGGACAAGGCGGAACTCCCCCGGGGCCGCCTGCTCTCCGCGCACACCGCTGAGGAGCTCTGAGTGAAGCTCCCGGACCAGGCGCAAGGAAAGCGGCATCGTCTTCAGGCGCTCGAGGCCGTGCTCCAGGGCAGCCACGTAGTTCCTGACCTCCTGCACCTCGGCGGCTCTCTCGGACAGCGCGCCCAGCTCATCGAGAAGCACCTCGGACAGTGTCGTCCGCGAGATCTTCAGCAAGCGCTGAGAGCCCGGTCCCCAGGTCCTATGAGCGCCCTATGAGAAGATAGCGGGTCGATGCCTGACCTGCCCTTTCCGGTGAGCTTCGAGCTGGCCGGGTGGACGCTGCTCTGGGTGCACCTGGACCTGGTGGTGGCTGGCGGCGCCGGCGAGGCCGCGGACGGACCGGCGGCGCTGCGGGAGCGGTGCCGGGAGTCGGCGTCCAAGGCCCGCTCCCGCTTCGCCTTGGAGCGGCTGCCCGAAGACGCGACGGTCGGGGCGGTGCGCGGGCTGTTCCGCGCCGCGGGCTGCGACCCGACCCGCTACCGCCCCTCCTCGGAGGCGCTGCTGCGGCGGGTGCTGAAGGGCGAGGAGCTGCCGCCGATCCACCCGCTGGTGGACCTCAACAACTGCCTGTCGATCGACCTCGCGGTGCCGTGCGGCATGGCCGCGGAGGGTAGCTTCACAGGCTCCGTCACGCTGCGAGCCGGCAAGCCCGGTGAAGGCTACGAATCCATCCGCGGACCGCTGAACCTCGAAGGTAAGCCGCTCTTGGCCGATGTTGCCGGTCCTTTCAGCACTCCGATCGCCGACAGCCGGAGGACCAAGGTGCAGGACGGCACCCGCCGCGCCTGGCTGGTGGCCTATCTGCCGGCCGCGGTCATGTCGCCGGAGTCGGCGCTCGCGGGCCTTCGGGCGCTGCTGCACGACGCGCCGATCGCCCGGCTCGAGACGAGCGCGATATGCCGGGGCGCGGGAGAGGAGTAGGCGGCATGTGGAACATGGCGGTGTCGTGGTGGGAGCTGGTCGTCCGCGGAGTCGTGGTCTACGTCTTCCTGCTGGCCATCCTGCGCGTCACCGGCAAGCGCCAGGTCGGACAGCTGGCGCCCTTCGACCTGGTGTTGCTGCTGGTGCTGTCGAACGCGGTGCAGAACTCGATGAACGCCGGCGACAACTCGCTCGTCGGCGGGCTGATCTCGGCCGCCACCCTGGTGGGCCTCAACTACCTCGTCGGCCTGGCCACCTTCCGCAGCCGCCGGCTCGAGGCGATCATCGAGGGCCGGCCGCAGGTGCTGATCCACAACGGCAAGCTCTTCGAGGACGTGATGGCCAGGGCCCAGCTCACCCGCCACGAGCTGCACGCGGCGCTGCGGCGGGAGGGCTGCACCTGCGTCGAGGAGGTCAGGTCGGCGATCCTCGAGAACAACGGCTCGATCAGCGTGGTGACCGGCCGCCATCACGCCGGCGCCGGGGCGGTACCGGCGGCGGCGCCGGCGGCGGTGGCGGCAGTGGACACGAGCGTCGCCCGGCCGCCGGAAACTCCTCTCGGCGCCTGATCCAACCGCGTTCTTCGCTGCCCGGGCGGGGCCGGGGACGCCGATCGGGCGGCCCCGCGGCTCACGGCTTGGCCGCGGGCGGCGCCGCGGCGGCGGCGGGCTTGGCGGCGGGGCTCACCAGGCCGCCGAAGATGCGGTCGAAGAGCAGGCCGGCCAGGAAGCCGAGAAGGAAGACGCCGGTCAGGCTGGCCAGCGGCACCTTGGACAGGGCGTCCGACCATCCCTGCGGCAAGGCGCCGGCGAGCAGCGACAGCAGCCCGAAGGCGGACATCAGGACGACCAGCAGCGCGGCGAGGCCGCCCAGCAGCAGGACGCGCAGGAGGCGGCGGGGGGTCTGCTCGGCGCTGTCACCCCGGTAGAGCACGCGCGTCAGGCTCCCCAGCAGACCGCCGGCCAGCGTCGCCAGCAGCAGGAACCAGTCGAAGGCGACCTGGATCTGGAGCGCGTTGGCGTCGGCGAGGTTGGGGGCCGAGGCGATCACGGTGTAGGCGCCGAAGCGAGGCAGCGACAGCTGGGCGCTGGTCTCGAACTCGCCGGCCTTGATCAGCGCCGGCGGCAACTGTGGCGAGCCGGTAGGACCGCTCAGCTGCAGGGTGACCTGGATCGGCTGGTCCGCGAGCGCCGGCACGCCGGACGCGTCGAGCAGGCGCAGGTAGACCTCCGAAGAGACGACGCCGAAGGCGCGGATCACCTGGGGACCGCTCGAGAACGAGAGCTTCGCCGCCGGCGCGGCCAGGAAGCTGACGTCGACGAGGTTCGATTGGCCGCCGGGGTACAGGGCCTGAAGCGATGCCTTCGCGGCGGCGACGGCGGTCACCTTCGCAGGCTGCCTGGTCACGTAGTCTCCGGGCAGGATGTTCAAGTGCGCGGGAGCGATCTGCAGGTCCCCCTGGTTCGCCACCAGGGCCAGGTCGAGCAGGCGCGGCGCCACGGAGGGCTTGCCCTGCTCGTACCAATAGGCATCGACGGAGACGCTCTCCCATCCCTGCGGTCCGCGATAGCGCTCCAGATGCTCGGGGATGAGCCGCACCTCGCCTGCTGCTCCTGTCTCGCCTGCGGCGCCCGCCGCTCCGGTTTCCGCGGTTGCCCCAGCGCTCGCGGCGCCGGTTGCTCCGGCGCCGGCGGCCCCGGGTGACGCGGCGCCGGCGGCTCCCCGCGCACCCGCCGCGGCGGCGCCTCCAGGCTCGGCGGCCGCTGCCGCGGCCGCGGCCCGCTCCGTGCCGGAGCGGACGGCCAGTGGGCGGGCGGCCAAGGTCCGCGGCAACGGGCGGGGCGGAGCGGCCGGCGCCGTCCCCAGCGCCCGGAGCCGCTCCTCCTCGGTGCGCGCGGGCGGCGCGCCTGCCGGGGCTGGCGGCTTGGATTGCGCCACCAGTGCGTTTGGTGGCGCTGCCGGCCGCGAGGATGGTCCGCAGCACGATCCGCTGCCGACCAGCGATCCGCCGCCGTTGGAGCGCGCGACAGTTGCCGCCGCACCCGTTACTGCCGGCGCGGCGCCCTTGACTGGCGGTGCGGCAGCTCGTGGGCCGCCGGAGCCTGGTGGCGCCGGGTGGAGGGCAGAGGGGGCTGCGGCCTGCCGTGCCTGGACCCCGGCGACAGCCTGGTGACGCTGCAACACCTCCGGAGCGACACAGACCATCACGACCGAGGCGGAGTAGAGCCCCTCGGCGCGGGCGTCGATCTGCCACAGTCCCGGTTTCGTCGCGCGGATCGGCACCTCGACCTTGGAAGAGCCGGTCTCGACGGTGACCTGCGTGATCGCGGTCAGGCCGGTGGCGCCGACCAGGGTCACCTTCAGCGGGTGCAAGGCGGGCAGCGGCTCGCCGTGCTCGCCCACCGTCTCGACGACCAGCTGCGCCTGCTGTCCCGGCACCAGCGGGCTCGCCAGGCGCGCCAGCCGCAGCCGTGACGGCGGGCGGTCGCTGGCGGCCGCGGCGGCCGGTCCGGCCAGCCCTGCGGCGAGCACGCAAGCGGCGAGCAGCGGCTGCAGCATTCGCGAGGCTCGCGATGCCCGCAATCCCCGCCATGCCCGCCATGCCCGCCATGTCCGCACCAAGGACAACGCGGGCGGCGCTGCCGATTCCCGAGGGCGCCGCGAGCCTTGCCGGGGCCGCCAGGGCCGCGGTGCGCGCGGGGCGGCCGGCGCGATCTGCATCTGGCTTTCCTCCCCGGATCTCCTCGACCCGGCCAGGTATCGCTCGTTGCTTTCTTCGATTATAGGTGAGCAGGCGAGAAGGAGAGCCCGGGCGGTAGAATCAGCCGTGCCCTACGTCTACCTGCTGCGCTGCGGCGACGGCTCGCTGTACGCCGGCGCCGCCATGGACCTGACGCGGCGCCTCGCCGAGCACCGCGCCGGCAAGGCCTCCCGGTACACCCGCTCGCGCCTGCCCGTCGAGCTGGCCTGGTGGCGTCAGGTCGAGGGCTGGGGCGACGCGCTGCGCGAGGAGATCCTGCTCAAGCGGCTCAGCCGCGCCGGCAAGGAGGAGCTGCTGCGCACCACCCGCGCCGCCGGCGGCACCGGGGTTGGCCCGCCGGTTTGACGACCCTCGGGACCGGCCGGTAGCGCTCCATCTTTGTGTTGCATGGAGCAAGCGATAGCTTGAGGGGTAGCTCGACCCTCCTCCTATGGCCCCACTACCCCCGCCGATGGCCACTCATGAAGAAGAGCCGCAAGCTCATGCTCTACCGCGAGACCCTACGCCAGCTCGCCTCGCCCGACACGCTCCGCGAGGCGGCCGGAGGCGGGAGCACGCTGCTTTGCATGCCGACGCGAGAGTTCACCTTGTGCCCGGTCAACACCTGCAGCCAGTGATCCGCTGACGTCTTCCCCTGCGTGGGGTAGGGCGGTGGCGGGGCAAACGCCGGCCACACGGAAACGGAGCGCTGCGCCTACCCTCTGCCATGCGCGAACCCCACTCCCCGATATGGGCTGCGATCAGGTACACCCTTTGCCGGCTTCGCGCACCTACGCTTGTAGAGAAAGGAGCCAATCTATGAAATGGTGGAAGATCGTCGTTGCCACGCTCGCCGCCGCCGGGATTTCGAGTCTCGCTGTGGCGGCCGAGGGCTCCGGGACGCTCAGCTTGGCGACGCCCGGTTTCTGCCCACTTACCGCCTCCTCGCCTGCTGCTCCCTTGCCACTGCTACTGCCCGTGAGCCTGGCGGGGGACTCCTCTCCCTCGTCGACCTGCGGTCCGTGCAGCGAGTCCGTCTGTGTGGGCAAGGGCGTCAACTCGTTCTGCATCGACCTGCACCACCTTTGCCAGGGGGGCAGCTTCTGCCCGAAGTCCAACACGCTGCAATGCCTGTGCGCCTCGCCCCCGTAGCAGGGCTCGGGCACCGGGTGGACCCTCCTGCGCCGGAGCGCCGGAGGCGGCCGGCGGTAGGCCGTGGATCCGCATCAGCTCGGCCGCCTGGCCCAGGGCAACGTCTGAGAGCGGCTGGCGGCCGGCGAAGGCGTCCCGCACCAGGTCTTCCATGAGCTCCCCGAGGGACAGGTCGTAGAGTTCCGCCAGCGCCTTGAGCACCTTGACCAGGCGCTTTTCCAGGCGCACGCCGGCCTGGACGCGCTCCTTGCCGTCGAGCCGGTTCATGCGAGCCTCCGCTCGATAGCCGGTTTGACAGCTGCCCGGGGTTGGGCTTGAATACCAGCGCACAACCGACACGGCGGCCCGGGACGCTCCGCCGCGCCATGCTCCGCGCTCCGGCCAGGCGGACTCGACCAGGGGCAGCCGGTCATGGGGGCAGAGCTCATGGAGTACGTACAGGCGCTCCGGCGCAGGCCGTTCGGCAGCACCTCGCGGCAGGACGCGTGGTGGGCGCAGCCGCTCGCCGTGTTCCTGGGGCTGTCCACGTTCATCGTCTACGCGACCTGGGCGGCATTCCAGGGCAAGAACTACACCTGGGGGCCGTACCTCTCGCCCTTCTACTCGCCGGAGCTGTTCGGCAGCTCGCCGCACGCCTGGTTCGGGCCCAGGCCCGGCTGGTGGCCCGGCTGGCTGCCGTTCTCGCCGGCGCTGCTGATCCTGGGGTTGCCCGGCGGCTTCCGCCTCACCTGCTACTACTACCGCGGCGCCTACTACAAGGCCTTTTGGGCCGACCCGCCGGCCTGTACGGTCGGCGAGCCGCGCAAGCGCTACCTCGGCGAGCGCTCGTTCCCGCTGATCCTGCAGAACGTCCACCGCTACTTCCTGTATTTTGCCCTGGTCTTCCTGCTCCTCCTGGCGCATGACCTGTGGCAGGCCCTGTGGTTCGCCGATCCGGCCACCGGCCGCACCCACTTCGGCCTGGGCGTCGGCACGCTGGTGCTGGCGCTCAACCTGACGCTGCTCACCGGTTACACCTTCGGCTGCCACTCGCTGCGCCACCTGGTGGGTGGCTTCCGCGACCGGCTCTCGGGCTCGGCGCTCTCGCTGCGCGCCTACCGGTGCGCCGGCTGCTTCAATCGCCGGCACATGATCTGGGCCTGGACGAGCCTGTTCACCGTCATGTTCTCGGACCTGTACGTGCGCCTCTGCGCCATGGGGATCTGGACGGACTGGAGGATCTTTTGAGCGCCGAGCACCGCACCTTCGACTACGACGTCCTGGTGATCGGCGCCGGCGGCGCCGGGCTGCGCGCCGCCATCGAGGCGTCGGCCGCCGGCGTCAAGGTGGGAGTGGTCTCGAAGTCGCTGCTCGGCAAGGCGCACACGGTGATGGCGGAGGGCGGCGTGGCGGCGGCGCTGGCCAACGTCGACGACCGCGACAGCTGGAAGGTCCACTTCACCGACACCATGCGCGGCGGCCAGTACCTCAACAACCCGCGGATGGCCGAGATCCATGCCCTGGAGGCACCCGACCGGGTGCGCGAGCTGGAAGCCTGGGGAGCGCTGTTCGACCGCACCGCCGACGGCCGCATCCTGCAGCGCAATTTCGGCGGCCACCGCTATCCGCGCCTGGCCCACGTCGGCGACCGCACCGGCCTGGAGATGATCCGCACCCTGCAGGACCACGGCATCCACCAGGGGATCGACTTCCACATGGAGCACACGATGACCGCCCTGCTCACCGCGGACGGCCGGGTGGTGGGCGCGGTGGGCTACGACCGCGAGCGCGGCCGGGCGCAGGTCTTCCAGGCGGCGGCGGTGGTGCTGGCGACCGGCGGCATCGGCCGCGCCTACGAGATCACCAGCAACAGCTGGGAGTACACCGGCGACGGCCTGACCCTGGCCTATGACGCCGGCGCCGAGCTGATCGACATGGAGTTCGTGCAGTTCCATCCCACCGGCATGGTGTGGCCGCCGAGCGTGCGCGGCCTGCTGGTGACCGAGGGCGTGCGCGGCGAGGGCGGCGTGCTGCGCAACCGCCTGGGGCGGCGCTTCATGTTCGACGACGTCCCCGATCTCTACCGCAGCCAGACCGCCGACAACGAGGAAGAGGGGTGGCGCTACTGCCAGGGCGACAAGACGGCGCGGCGGCCGCCCGAGCTGCTGACCCGCGACCACGTGGCGCGCTGCATCGTGCGCGAGATCAAGGAAGGCCGCGGCAGCGAGCACGGCGGGGTGCTGCTGGACATCTCGTGGATCGCCAGCCGCCTCCCCAACGCCGCCGAGCACATCCGCAAGAAGCTGCCCAGCATGTACCACCAGTTCAAGGAGCTGGCGGGCATCGACATCACCCGCGAGCCGATGGAGATCGGCCCCACCACCCACTACATGATGGGCGGCGTGCGGGTCGACGCGGAGAGCCAGATGTCGACGGTGCCGGGGCTGTTCGCCGCCGGCGAGTGCGCCGCCGGGCTGCACGGCGCGAACCGCCTGGGCGGCAACTCGCTGTCGGACCTGCTGGTGTTCGGCAAGCGCGCCGGCGAGTTCGCGGCCGGGTTCGCGCGCGAGCATGGCCGGGCGGCGGCGGACCCGGCGCAGGCCGAGGGCGCGGTGGCCGCCATGTTCGCTCCCTTCGACCGCCAGGCGCCCGGGGAGGCGGACGCCGGCCCGTACCAGATCCAGCGCCGCCTGCAGGTGATGATGCAGGCCCAGGTCGGCATCGTCCGCCGGCAGGACGAGATGGAGAACGCCCTGGCGCAGATCGGCGAGCTCGAGCGCGAGGCGGCGGCGGTTGCGGTCGGCGGCAACCGCGAATACAACCCGGGCTGGCACACGGCGCTGGACCTGCGCAACCTGCTGACCCTGGCCGAGGCGGTGACGCGCGCCGCGATCGAGCGCAAGGAGAGCCGCGGCGCGCAGTTCCGCGAGGACTTCCCGGGCAAGGACGAGGCCCTGGGCAAGGTCAATATCGCCATCCGCAAGGGCGCGGACGGCGCAATGACGGTGACGCGCGCGCCGCTTCAGCCGATGAGCGCCGAGGCGCGGCGAATCATCGAGGAGATGAAGTGATGGCGCGGGCGACCTTCAGGATCTGGCGCGGCGACGAGCGGGGAGGCGAGCTGCGCGACTACGCGACCGAGGTGACTCCGGGCATGGTGGTCCTCGATGCCGTCCACCAGATCCAGGCCGAGTCCGCCAACGACCTCGCGGTGCGCTGGAACTGCAAGGCGGGCAAGTGCGGCTCGTGCTCGGCCGAGGTCAACGGCAACCCGCGCCTGATGTGCATGACACGGCTCTCCGACCTGCCGCTGGACCGGCCGGTGACCGTCGAGCCGATGCGCACCTTCCCGCCGCTGCGCGACCTGGTGACCGACGTGTCCTGGAACTTCGCGGCCAAGCGGCGCATCAAGCGGTTCAAGCCGCGGCCGCCGGACGCGCCGGACGGCACCTGGCGGATCGCCCAGGACGACGTCGACCGGGTGCAGGAGTTCCGCAAGTGCATCGAGTGCTTCCTGTGCCAGGACGTCTGCCACGTGCTGCGCGAGCACCAGCTGCAGGAGCGGTTCATCGGGCCGCGCCTCCTGGTGTACGCGGCGGCGCTCGAGATGCACCCGCTCGACGTCGAGGACCGCACCGGCGACCTGCGGCGCGAGCAGGGGATCGGCTACTGCAACATCACCAAGTGCTGTACCAAGGTGTGCCCGGAAGGGATTACGATCACCGACAATGCGATCATTCCTCTCAAGGAGCGGGTGGTGGACCGCTTCTACGATCCGTTGGCGGCGCTGTTGCGGGTGCTCCGTCGCTAGCAGGCGGCAGGCGGCGGCAGGCGGGAGGGTCCGGGAGGTTCAGATAGGAAGGCTGGGCGGCGACGGGGCTGAGGCAGGTACCGGGAAGATGGCGGCAGGAGGCCCACCAGGAGGCGACCATGTTCGAGCTCAAGCCGCTTTCGCGTGAAGCCGTTTCGGCCGCTCTCGAAAAGGCCTACCGTTACCGCCTGCTGCA
>DATKFK010000716.1:0-4024 GCA_035544375.1 Thermoanaerobaculia bacterium | reverse complement strand
TGGTCTGCCTGCGCCGAAGCCTTCGCGGCGCGCTGCTCAGCGGTCGAGGCGCGCTGTTCCGCCTCGGATACCAGCTTCTGGGTCGCGGACTGGGCGGCGGACAGACGCTCGGCCTCCTGGCGTTCGGCCTCCTCGCGGCGAGCGGCGAGCTGGATCTCGAACTCTCCCTCCGCCTGCGCCCGCTGCGCCTCGGATTCCTCAGTGAAGCGCTGGGCCTGGCTGCGCATCTCGTCGGCCTGACGCTTGGATGTGGTGAGGATCTCGTCGCGCTCCCGCTTGGCGTTCGCCTTCATCTGCGCAACCTCGCGCTCCGCGGTGGTGCGCAGCTTGGCGATGTCCCGCTCGACGGCGGCGCGCTTCTCGGCGACCTCGTGGTCGGCGGTGGCCCGCAGCTTCGCGACCTCGCGCTCGGTCGTCGAGGTCAGCTCGTCGGCCTCGCGCCGCACAGTCATCCTGATGGACTCTGCCTCGCGCTCGGCGGCACCGCGCATGTCGTCGGTTTCCCGCTTCGCGTTGGCGCGAAGCTCGGCCGACTCGTTCTCGGCGGCGGCACGGAACTCAGCCGCGTCTACCTTCGCCGCGGCCTTGATCTCGTTGGCCTCGGTCCTGGCGGCCTGGACCAGTTCGGTCGCCTGCTCTTCCGCGAGCCGAAGCAATTGCTCGATGCGTGCGCCGAGCCCGGAGTAGGTGGGACGTTCCTGCTCCTGGAGCTGCCGGTGCGCCTCGGAAAGCTCGCGCCTGGCGGTGAGGGCGTCTTCCTGGTGCCGCTGCAACCGGGTCGCCACATCGCGTAGGTGTTCATCGACCTGGGCACGGTCGTAGCCGCGCATGACCGTCGCGAACTCGCGCGCCGGTGTCTCTTCGAAGAAGGTGGTTAGCTGAGCGTCAATGTCCGATTGCATTGGCCTAATCCTGGTATGACGAGTTCGGCAGGCAGAGACGTAGAGCGGCGGCCCCTGGTACTAGCGGGTCTCTCCCAGTGATTGGCACACTACTCTCCCTCTGCCCGGGTAGGTGAGTCCTTCAGAGTTCTCTATCCTATGAATCCCTGGAGGTGCGTTTTTCCCCAGAAGATGTGGCTTGTCGCCCGACCAGTTCCGTCAGCACGCCGCCGACGTCGGACGGGTGCAGGAACGCGATCGCGGCGCCCATCGAGCCGTGCCGCGGCCGGGAATCAAGCACGCGCACGCCGGTGCCGCCGATCTCCGCCATGGCTTCGGAGATGTCCTCCACCGCGTAGCCGATGTGATGAACCCCCTCGCCGCGGCGGGCCAGGAACTTCCCCACCGGGGAGTCCTCATGCAGCGGCTCGAGGAGCTGCACGTAGGATCCGGATGGACCTACGGAGAGCATCGCCTCGGTTACGCCCTGCTCCTCGTTGACCTCAAGATGCGCCACCTCGAGACCGAAGGTGGACTGGTAGAACTCGATGGAGGACCGCAGCGACCGGCAGGCGATGCCCACATGGTCGATCCGGGTAAAGATGGTCACCCGGGTATCCTCGCAAATGAGCTCTATATAGAGGAGGCCGGCATGGCAGAACGCGACCTGGACCCGGTGATCATCGGCGGTGCGCGGACCCCGGTTGGCCGGCTGCTCGGGGGACTGTCCACCTTCACCGCCGCCGACCTCGGCGCTCACGCCATCGGCGCCGCGCTGACCCGCGCCGGGGTGGCCCCCGGCCAGGTCCAGTACGTGATCATGGGGCAGGTACTGCAGGCGGGTGCGGGCCAGATCCCGGCCCGCCAGGCGGCGGTCAAGGCGGAGATCCCGATGACCGTGCCCTCGGTGGCCCTGAACAAGGTGTGCCTGTCGGGACTTGACGCGATCGCCTATGCCGCCCAGCTCATCCGGCTGGGCGAGTACGACCTGGTGGTCGCGGGCGGCATGGAGTCGATGACCAAGGCGCCGCACATCCTTCCCGGCTCCCGCACCGGCTACAAGTACGGCCCGGTGGAGGTCCTGGACTCCATGGCGCTCGACGGCCTGACCGACCCCTTTGACCACGTATCCATGGGCGAGTCCACCGAACGTCTCGGTGCCAGGCTTAACATCACGCGCGAGGAGCAGGACGAGTTCGCCGCCCGCTCGCACGAGCGAGCAGCGGCGGCGACGAAGAACGGCGCGCTCGCCGAGGAGATCGCACCCGTCGGCGAGGTCACCCAGGATGAGGGCATCCGCCCAGGCACCACCGTCGAATCACTCGCCCGGCTGCGCCCGGCGTTCGTAAAGGACGGAACGATCACCGCCGGTAACGCCTCGCAGATCTCCGACGGGGCGGTCGCGCTTGTCGTCGCCTCCCGCCGCAGGGCCGCTCGCGCCGGCGCGGACATCCTCGCCGAGGTAGGCGCCTGGGGCACGGTGGCGGGGCCGGACAACTCCCTGCACTCCCAGCCCGCCAACGCGATCCGTGCCGCCCTGGCCAAGGACGGGCGCACCCCTGCGGACCTGGACCTGATCGAGATCAACGAGGCCTTCGCCATGGTCGCGATCCAGTCCATGCGCGACCTCGGGGTGGGCCAGGACCGCGTCAACGTCAACGGCGGCGCGATCGCGCTCGGTCATCCGCTCGGCGCTTCCGGAGCCCGGATCGCCCTCACCCTCGCCCTCGAGCTGCGCCGCCGCGGCGGCGGCCTCGGCGCGGCCGGGCTGTGCGGCGGCGGCGGGCAAGGCTCGGCGCTGCTGCTGACGGTCCCCGGTGCCTGACCTGGCCCCTGTGCCTGACCCGGCCCCTGTGCCTGACCCCGCCCCTGTGCCTGACCCGGCCACCGGCCACGACCGCGAGGCACCAGCCGACCTCGCCGACCGGGTACGCGCCGGCGATGTCCGGGCGCTCGCGAGGGTGCTGACCATCATCGAGGATGGGGAACCGCGCGTACGTTCGGTGGCCAAGGAGCTCGCACCACTGACCACCGGTGCCCGGGTGATCGGCCTCACCGGCGCGCCCGGTGCCGGGAAATCCACGCTCACTGCCGCGCTCACGGGCGCGTTCCGCGAGCGCGGCGAGCGGGTCGGCGTGCTGGCGGTGGACCCCACGTCGCCGTTTTCCGGCGGCGCGCTGCTCGGCGACCGGGTGCGGATGCAGCAGCATGCGACGGATTCCGGCGTCTTTATCCGGTCGATGGCCAGCCGCGGCCACCTCGGCGGGCTGGCCGCCGCGACGCCGCAGGCGATCCGCGCGCTGGACGCGGCGGGCTTCGGCGTGATCCTGGTGGAGACCGTGGGCGTGGGGCAGGCTGAGGTGGAGATCGCCGCGATGGCCGACACCACGGTGGTGCTCGTGGTGCCCGGGATGGGCGACTCCGTCCAGGCGGCAAAGGCGGGGCTGCTGGAGATAGCCGACGTTTTCGTGGTGAACAAGGCGGATCGACCGGAAACACAGGAAACCCTGCGTGACCTGCGTACGATGATCGCGCTCTCCGGGGCGGGTCCCGATGGGTGGAAGCCGCCCATCGAGCCGACGGTCGCGGTGCGCGGCGAGGGCGTCGACGAGCTGATGCGGCAGCTCGGCCGGCATGGTGACTGGCTGGCCGCCAGCGGCGAGGGTGAGCGCCGCCGCCGGGCGCGCGCCCGAGACGAGGTGCTGGCGATGGCATCCGCCGTGGCCGGCCGCCACCTGGCCTCCCTCCAGCTGCTCGCCGACCTGGCCGCGCGGGTCGCCGACGGCAGGCTCGGCCCCTATGAGGCCGCGGATGAGCTGCTGGCGACCGCTGGCCTCCCGCCGCTGTTATCCCCGAACGGCCGGGTGCGCCGCCGTCAGCGCCCCGCGAGAGCTCCCCAGGATCTTGCTGGACCGGCGGCGGATTCCGGGAACGTTCCGAGCCAATCAGCGCGTCCGGCGGAACGTGCGGATGAAGGAGCCGTAGCCGTCCTCGCCGGCCGCTGGCGGGTCGATGCCGTCGCGGGTGAGGGCGGCGCCGTCGTGTTCGGCTCCGGTCGCCAGGTCGCGGTAGCGGGCGACGGGGTCAAGGGCGGCAAGCCGTATCCGGGGCAGCCAGGTGCCGTAGGAGGCAGGTCCCCGCCA
>DATKFK010000715.1:0-8285 GCA_035544375.1 Thermoanaerobaculia bacterium | reverse complement strand
CTGGCTGCCGGCGCCGGCGCCTTCAGGGCGGTGCCGCTTGTCGCCGCCGCTGGCCAGCTCGCTCGCGGCCACGTCCAGCGCCAGCGCCACCTGCCTGCCGGGCTCGTAGCCGGCCTTCTCGATGGCGCGCATCAGCAGGTCGAGTGCCTCGCGGTTGCTCTTGAGGTCCGGCGCGAAGCCGCCCTCGTCGCCGACGGCGGTGACCAGGCCGCGCTCCTTCAACACTCCCTTCAGGCAGTGGTAGACCTCGACGCCGGCGCGCAGCGCTTCGGCGAAGCTCTCGAAGCCGAGCGGCACCAGCATGAACTCCTGGATGTCGACGGAGTTGTCGGCGTGGGCGCCGCCGTTGAGCACGTTGAGCTGCGGCACCGGCAGGGTGGTGGCGGCCGGTCCGCCAAGATAGGCGTAGAGCGGCAGGCCGGCGGCATCCGCCGCCGCCTTGGCAACCGCCAGCGACACGCCCAGCACGGCATTGGCGCCGAGACGGCTCTTGTCCGCGGTGCCGTCGAGCTCGATCAGCGTCCGGTCGATGCGCGCCTGGTCGCGCGCGTCCATGCCCTGCACCCGCGGGGCGATCTCGTCGTGGATGCCGGCCACCGCCTTGCGCACTCCCTTGCCGCCGTAGCGCTTGCCGCCGTCGCGCAGCTCCAGCGCCTCGCGGCTGCCGGTGGACGCGCCCGAAGGCACCGCCGCCCGCCCGGCGCCGCCGCCCTCGAGCACGCACTCCACCTCGACCGTCGGGTTGCCGCGCGAATCGAGAATCTCGCGAGCCACGATCTCTTCGACGATGAACATGCCATCCCCCATGGCCGGATGCAGCGCGCTTACCACCTAAAGGTTAGCCGCAAACTCACGTATCCTCAAGCGTAGAGCTTGCGTAAGCCGGAAAGCCTTCGCCGCCTCGCCGCCAGGTGCGGACGCGCGGCGGTGGCGATGGTGATCGCAGGGACCGATCAGTGGTCGAGGTATCCCACCGAACGCAGGCGGCGTTCGGCCTCCTCGGCGCGGCGCACGCTGCCGGCTGCCGGCCCGCCTTCGGTGCGGGCCAGCCAGGCGCTCAGGGCGTCGCGCAGCCGCGGCACGTCGCGCCGCCGCTGGGCCAGCACGTCGTGCGTCTCGCCCGGATCGGCGGCAAGGTCGTAGAGCGCGAAGCGGCCGCTGCCGAGGTCGTGCACCAGCTTGAGACGTCCGTCCGCGACGCTGCGCATCGCGCCCTGGGCGGACATCTGGTACCGCCGCGGCAGCGGCTGGCCCAAAAGGGCGGGCCGCAGGCTGTGCCCTTCGAAGCCAGGCCCCGAAATCTGGCCTGGAGGGGCGTCCCGCGCGCCAAGCAAGTCGAGCACGGTAGGCACGATATCCAGGTTGGACACCGGCTCCGGAACCGTTCGCGGCCGCACGCCCGGAACGTGCAGCAACAAGGGCGTGCGGATGGTGGTGTCGAAGAGATTGTGGCAGTGCTTGACGTCGCCGTGCTCGAGGAACTCCTCGCCGTGATCGGCGGCGAAGACCACGATCGAATCGTCGAGCAGCCCGGACGCCCGCAGACCCTCGAGCAGCCGCCCCAGCTGGGAATCGAAAAACGAGATCTCGTCGTCGTAGAGGTCGACCAGGTGGTGCAGGTCCGCGGTCGTCAGGCCGGGATCCGGCTGGTGCTTGTACAGCCAGTTGGCGATCGGGTTGGGATCGCCCAAGCGCACGAAATCCTTCGCCGGATGACCGAGCGCAAAGCGGTGCCGGTAGCTCGCCGGCGGAGCGTAGGGACCGTGCGGGTCCAGGTAGTGCAGGTAAAGAAAGAGCGGGCGCGGGTCGAGCGGCAGGTGCTGCAGCGCCTGGTCGGTGACGCAATCGGCGGACTTCCACACGCAGTCTTCCTGGAAGCTGTCGAAGCCCCGCCCGAATCCGCCGCCCGGATTGAAGTGGCCCGGGCTGTTGCGCACGATCGGGCTCGCCGAGACGGCGTGGGTGTGGAAGCCGCGCGCGCGCAGCAGCTCCGCCAGCCCCGGAATGCCTGCCGGGAGGCCCATGGCGCCGCCGGGCTGGCCGAGAAAGGCCGCGGCGGAACGCGAGGTCAGCAGCGAGTTGACCGACGGGAACGTGCACGACGCCTGGCAGCGGTTGTCGAGGAACACGACCGATTCGCGGCCCAGGGCCGACAGGTGCGGACTGGTGGCCCTGCCGTAGCCGTAGAGCGGCAGATGGTCGGCGCGCAAGGTGTCGACCAGGATGAGGATGAGGTTGTGCGCCGCCGGGGCCGCCAGGGCGCGCGCCTCCGCGTCCACCAGCGCGGCGGGCCCGGCGGGGCCGGGGCCGCCGGAGGCGCCGGACGGCGCCGGCTGGGCGCACGCCGCCGCCGCCACCGCCGCCGCCAGCAAGGGCAACAAGGGCAGCAGGAAAGCGGTGCCGAGCAGGGCTTCAGGCCACCGTCGCTGGCTTGGAACCATGCCGGCCAACAGCTCCCAGCAATCTAATCCGAGAGGTGCATCAGGAACTCGCGCTGGATCAGCGCCTGGAACTGCGCGAGCCGCTCCGGACGCACCTCGCCCTTGCAGGCTTCGACGATGATGACGTGCGGCAGCTCGGGGCTGTCGCCATAGGTTTCGTGGCGTTCGATGCCGCGAAAGTGAGGCAGCTCGCTCTCGCCGTAGGCGCACCAGCGCACGCCGGCGAAGCCGCAGGCGGCGAGCGCCTCGCCGAGCATCTCGCGGTTCCACAGGAACTGGTGGCGCCAGCCGTGAAAGGCGCGGTTGAGATGCAGCGCCGCTTCGCGCTTCACCTCGGGCTCGGCCGCCAGCCGGTAGTGCGAGGCCCATACCCAGTCGAGGTTGGGAGTCGATAGCCGGATCCAGCCATTGCGGCCCAGCACCCTCCAGGCTTCGCGCAGGAAGGCGACGGCCTGGTCGAGCCGCAGGTGCTCGATGAAGTGCTCGGCGAAGATGGCTTCGACGTTGTCGAACTGCAGCCCCTTGGTGACGTCCGCCACCACGTCGACGCCCGGCAGCGCCTGGGCGTCGATGTTGACCCATCCTTCCAGGCGCTCGCGGCCGCTGCCGACGTGCAGGCGGGTGTGGGGTTTCCGGATGAGCTGCAGGACCATGGCGGGGGGCCGGCGCACGCGGCCGCCGCCGCCTGGACGGCCGGCCGGCGGCAAGCGCGCGCGGGTGCAAAGCCGGCGGCGGTGGAGTTTAGCACGCGCGGCGCACCTGCCGCAGCCGCGCGCTGGCCACCGCGGCAGCCACCACCGCCCGTTCCGAGCGGTGCGGTTCCCAGAACATGACGGAGACCCCCGCAGGATAAAGAATTCCTCCCGCGGCCCGCTACGCCACAGTCCGCTATGCCACAGTCCGCTCCGCGACGGCCCCTGCCGGCGCGGCGTCGAGCGCCGGGTAATCGATGTAGCCCTTGGCGCCGCCGCCGTACATCGTGGCGCGGTCGAGCGGATTGAGCGGCGCCCCGGCGGCAAAGCGCTGCGGCAGGTCGGGGTTGGCCAGGAACTTGACCGCGAAAGCCGCCGCGTCGCCTTCGCCGTGGCGCAGCGCCGCCTCGGCGCTGTCGCGGTCGAGGCCGCCGTTGATCACCACCGGCCCGCGGAAGGCGCGGCGCAGCGCCGGCGTGACGAAGAGCTGCCCGCCGGCGATCGGCCGCTGCTCGACGACGTGCAGGTACGCCAGGCCGCGCTCGCCCAGGGCCGCCGCCGCGTGCGAGAAGGTGGCCAGCGGATCGTCGTCCCGCATGTCGTTGAAGGCGCTGACCGGCGACAGGCGTACGCCGACCCGGCTGCCACCGCCCCAGGCCTCGGACACCGCCGCGACGACCTCGAGCAGGAAGCGTGCGCGGTTGGCCGCGGAGCCGCCGTAGCCGTCGGTGCGGGTGTTGCTGCCGGAGCGCAGGAACTGGTCGATCAGGTAGCCGTTGGCGCCGTGGAGCTCGACGCCGTCGAAGCCGGCGTCACGGGCGCGGCGCGCGCCTTCGGCGAACTGGCCCACGACGCCCGGGATCTCGCTCGCCGCCAGCGCCCGCGGCGTGACGAAGGGCTTGGGTCCGGCGAGCGTCATGGCCTGGCCCGCCGGCGCGATCGCCGAGGCAGCGACCGGCGTCGCCCCGTCCGGCTGCAGGTCGGGGTGGGAGATCCTGCCGACGTGCCAGAGCTGCAGGAAGATCCGGCCGCCGCGCTGGTGCACGGCGCGGGTCACCAGCCGCCAGCCCGCCACCTGGTCATCGGTGTGGATCCCGGGTGTGCCCGGATAGCCGACGCCCTGGGGACTCACCTGGGTCGCCTCGGTGATGATCAACCCCGCCGAGGCGCGTTGCGCGTAGTAGGTGGCGTTGATCTCGGTCGGCACGTTCCCCGCCGCCGCGCGGTTGCGGGTCATCGGAGCCATCAGCACCCGGTTCGGCAGCTCGAGGTCTCCGAGCCGCACCGGTGAAAGCAGCTGCAACGTCGAATCGGTAGCATGTTGAAGCATCGGTGTGCCTCTCTCTGTTGACTGTATCTCTGGTTCACCCGCGTATGGTTGAGCACAGCACTGTGCTCCGGTGAACGATGTCCTCCAAAAAAAGCCTCAACTGCGGGCGCCGATCGCCCGCAGGACACGGCGCAGCACCGCGACGTCGTCGCCGGCCAGACCGGAGGTCAAGCCCTCCTCCACCTGCTCGATGAGACGCTCGCCTTCCGCCTGGCGCCGCCGGCCCTCGGGAGTGATCTCGGCCAGGACGCCGCGGCGGTCGGTCGGGTCGTCGAGCCTGACCACCAGGCCGTCGGTCTCCAGCCGATCGACCAGCTTGGTGATGTTGGACTTGACGCAGCTGCGGTGCTGGGCGAGATCGCCGAGCGACAGGCGCCCGCCGGCGGCGGCCAGGCCGCCGAGCACCGCCAGCTTGGCGGGCGACAGCGCGATGCCTTCGAGCGCTCGCTCGAGCGCCCTTTCGACCCGTTCTGCCGTCCGCAGCAGCATCATCACGACCTCCGGCCGGTCCGGGCAGGACATTTCGTTCACGAGTGAACTATACACCCTGTCGGCGCCCGTCGCAAGCGGCGTCCTCGGACCGTCGGCCCTCCTCGGCGTGTTTGACAGCCCAGCGGTGATATGCGACCATTCAATTTCGCCTCCGCGGAGGAGGCGGCTGGTCTGACGCGGGGTGGAGCAGCCTGGTAGCTCGTTGGGCTCATAACCCAAAGGTCGCAGGTTCAAATCCTGCCCCCGCAACCATCGCCAGTTCTGCCATTAAGGCTGCCGATAAGAGTTACAGAGAAGAGGTAGGGCGGCGAGAGCTTCCCTGCCTCTTTTTGTTGTGTGCTCCGGTGTCTTCTGCCGGCTCTCCGGCCGGCGATCGGCGGCACGAGAGGCGCCGCCGGCGTGGAGGGGCGTGCCCGGCATCGTCCGGGATGCGATGAGCGTTCGTGACTGAAGGCAAGCAGGAGCGTGAACCCGAAGACGGGTCGCTCTCGGAGAGGGTGCGGCGAACGGTGCTGGGGGCGCCGCGCGACGTCACCGACACCTCCCAGCTCCACAAGATGTCGCTGGTCGCCTTCCTGGCCTGGGTGGGGCTGGGAGCGGACGGACTGTCGTCCTCCGCCTACGGACCGGAGGAGGCGTTCCGCACCCTCGGCCCGCATACCTACCTGGCGATCGGCCTCGCCATCGCGACAGCCCTCACCGTCCTCATCATCTCGGCCTCCTACAGCAGCATCATCGAGCAGTTCCCGACCGGCGGCGGCGGCTACGTCGTCGCTTCCCACCTGCTCGGGCCGCGCATCGGCGTGATCTCCGGCTGTGCCCTGGTGGTCGACTACGTGCTCACCATCACCGTGTCGATCGCCTCCGGCGGCGACGCCGTCTTCAGCTTCCTGCCGCAGCACCTGCACCATTTCAAGCTGCCGTCGGAATACCTGGTCATCGGCCTGCTGATCGCGCTCAACCTCCGCGGTGTCAAGGAATCGATCAAGACCCTGCTGCCGATCTTCCTGGTGTTCCTGGTCACCCACGCCCTGCTGATCGCCTGGTCGGTGCTCGGCCACCTGCCCGAGGTGCCGGTCGCGGCGCACCAGGCGGAGCAAGGCTTTCACTTCGGCCTCGCCACCCTGGGCCTGGGCGGCATGGCAATGCTGCTGATGCGCGCCTACGCGCTGGGCGGCGGCACCTACACCGGCATCGAGGCGGTGTCCAACGGCCTGCAGATCATGCGCGAGCCGCGGGTCGAGACCGGCAAGCGGACGATGCTCTACATGGCGCTCTCGCTGGCGCTGACCGCCGGCGGCATCCTCATCGGCTACCTGCTGCTCAACGCCCACCACGTCGAAGGCAAGACGATGAATGCCATCCTGGCCGAGAACGTGTTCGGTGCCTGGCGCATGGGCGGGCTGCCGCTCGGCTACTGGCTGGTGCTGGTGACGCTGATCTCGGAGGGGCTGCTGCTGATCGTCGCGGCGCAGGCGGGGTTCATCGACGGACCGCGGGTGATGGCCAACATGGCCACCGACTCCTTCTTCCCCCACCGTTTCGCCGCGCTCTCCGAGCAGCTGACGATGCAGAACGGCGTGCTGCTGATGGGGGCGGCGGCGCTGGGAATGCTGCTCTACACCCGGGGCAACATCCAAACCCTGGTGTTCATGTATTCGATCAACGTGTTCCTCACCTTCACCCTGTCGCAGCTCAGCATGAGCCGCTTCTGGTGGGGGAAGCGGGGGGAGCCGCGGCGCCGCCGGCACCTGGTCATCCACGGCGTCGCGCTGGTGATGTGCGCCAGCATCCTGGCGATCACGCTGATCGAGCGCTTCACCCACGGCGGCTGGGTGACGGTGCTGATCACCGCCACCTTCGTCGTCTTCTGCTACCTGATCCACGGCCATTACGAACGGGCCAAGGCCGGCCTGCGCCAGCTCGACGAGGTGCTGGGCTCGCTGCCGACCACCGGCGAGCCGAACCAGGCGCCGCTCGACCCCAAGGCGCCCACGGCGGTGTTGCTGGTGAGCGAGTTCAACGGCTTCGGCGTGCACACGATGCTCTCGATCCTGCGTTTCTTTCCCGGGCTCTACAAGCAGTTCGTGTTCGTATCGATCGCCGTGGTGGACTCCGGCTCCTTCAAGGGCAAGGAGGAGCTCGACGCCCTGCTCAAGCATCACGAGGAAGACCTCGCCAAGTACGTCGACCTCGCTCGGCGCCTGGGCTTTCCGGCCGACAGCGTGAGCCAGATGGGCACGGAGGTGGTGACGGAGGCCGCGCATGTCTGCAAGCGGCTCGCCCAGATCTATCCCAAGGCCACGATCTTCACCGGCAAGCTGGTGTTCCGCCAGGAACGCTTCTTCTACCGCCTGCTGCACAACGAGACGTCCTGGTTCATCCAGCGCCGCCTGCAATGGATGGGCGTGCCGATGGTCGTGCTGCCGATCCGCTCGATGGTCTGACGCGGCGGGGCCACCGGGCACGCACTATCCGCCTCTCGCCTCCGCACACCTCGCTGCCGGGGGAAATCCTTCAGCCGCGTAAAGCGGTCGTCGCTGCCGGCGCTTCCACCCCCACCTCGGGCACCTCCCCCAGCGCGCAGGGTTCCGCCAGGTCCGGAACCTGGGCGGAGCCCACCGCCGCGCCGGCGGCCGCGGCGCCTGCCTGCCAGGTCCGCGGCTCGCGCCGGATGCGCCAGGTGAGGATGCCGCCGCTCAACATGAAAGCGGCAGCGGCCCAGAAGGGCAGCATGACGCTGACGCCGAAGAGCCAGGTGGACCAGATGGGACCGATCGAACGCGTGATGCCGCCGAACAGCTGCTGCACCCCCATGATCTGGCCCATCTCATCACGCGGGCTGCGGCGGGAGACGAGCGCGGTGGTGGAAGGAAAGAGCAGCGCGGTGCCGATCGGCACCAGCATGGCGATCGCCGCGAAACACGCGATGCGTACCGCCGGTGGCGCCTGAAGCCAAGCCGGTAGCGGCATTGCTGCCATGCCGAGCACCAGCGCCAGGTTGCCGGCACGCATCGCTCCCACCTCGCCCAGGCGCCGCACGACCGGTCCGAGCAGCACGGCGCGCATCACCACCGAGATGACGCCGACGAAGGTATAGAACGCGCCGATGGTCTCCTTGGTGACGCCGTAGACCCGCCCCAGATAGAGCCCCAGAACGGCGTTCATCGCCATGAAGGCCATCATGCCGATGGCATAGACCCAGATCAGGGCGCCGATGGGCGAGGCGGGCTGCCGCACCACGTCCCACAGCCTGAGCCAGACCGAGACCCGCGGCGCGGCGCCGGCGGGCCCGGCGGCGTGGCGCTTCGACTCCGGCAGCCAGCGCCA
>DATKFK010000714.1:0-4970 GCA_035544375.1 Thermoanaerobaculia bacterium | reverse complement strand
CCGCCCCGTCCCCGCCGGCACCACCACCCGCCCCGTCCCCGCCGGCACCACCACCCGCCCCGTCCCCGCCGGCACCACCGCCCGCCCCGTCCCGGCCGTCTCCGCCATCCGCACCGTCCGCGCCGGCCTCGCCGGCCTGGGCCAGGGCACCAGCGGCGGCGGTCCCGGGCCGACACCGGCGAGCTGCGCGGCTTGCAGGCGGCCGGCCAGGCCGGCGACGGTCGGCTCCTCGAACAGGGCGCGCACCGGTAGCTCGACCGCGAAGGCGTCGCGCAGCCGCGAGATGATCTGGGTGGCGAGCAGCGAGTGCCCGCCAAGCTCGAAGAAGTTGTCGTCGACGCCCACCCGGTCGAGCCCCAGCAGGTCGGCCCAGATCTGGGCCAGGCTCTCCTCGAGCGCCGTGCGCGGCGCGGCATAGGCCTCGGCGAGCATGGGCCTGACGGCGTCGGGGGCCGGCAGCGCGGCCCGATCGACCTTGCCGTGCGCGGTCAACGGCATGCTGTCGAGCACGACGAAGGCCGCGGGGATCATGTAGTCCGGCAGCTCCGCCTTCACCAGGCGGCGCAGCTCCGGCACCAGCTCGCGCGCCAGCTTGCCGCGCAGCGGATCGTTGGCATGGGCGCTCGGAGAGAGGGAGAGGGCGGCATCGTCCGGCGGTGCCGCGGCCGGCAAGGTCACTTCCTCGCCGGGCCGCCGCAGCACCGCCGTGAAGCGCAGCCCACCCACGGCGGCCGGACCCGCGGCAACCAGCTCGACGACGTAGCCATGCCGGGCTCCCAGCTGCCAGATCTCCTCGGGATCGACTCCGGGCTCGCGCGCCGCCCGCTCGGCAACCGCCTGCCGCAGCTGCCCGGCCGTCGCCGTCTCCGGACCCGGATCGGCGAGCAGGTCCAGGGCGGCGGTTTCGCCGGCCAGCCGCCGGTCGGGGATGCCGGTCAGCACCAGGCCCGCCGGCCCCGCCGCCAGGCGCGCGGCGAGCGCCGGCAGCGTCAGGCCGGTCGCCTGCCAATCGAGCACCGGAGCGCCGTCGCTGCCGCCGCCCGGCGGGCTTGCCGAGGACGCGGCAGGCGGCGGCGCGTCACCTGGCGCCGCCGCGTGTCCCGGCCCGACGGTGGCTTGCCCCGGACCGACGGTGTCCTGCACCGGCCCGACGGTGAGCACCACGTCGTAGCGGAAGCGGGTCAGCTCGTTGACCGCACGGCCGCGCTTCTTCCATACCTCGACGCGCGAGATCGCCGGCAGCCGGCGCGCCAGGGCGGTGAACAGCTCGGGGGCCACCAGCAGCTCCTCCTCGTCCAGCTGCCGCCGCCGCACCCGCCGCTTCAGCTCGGCAACCGGCAGCGACGCCGGCGCGGCCGCCAGCTCGAGCGAGGTATAGAACGCCGCGGCGAGCGGCAGGCTGCGGAGGTCGCCGAGGAACACCCTGCCGCCGGGGGCGACGGCCCCGACCGCCTGCTCGAGCACCCGCACGAGGTAGCCGGCGGTCGGGAAATACTGGACCACCGAGTTGAGGATCACCAGGTCGATCTCGCCGGGGGCCACCCCGCGCCAGTCGTCGGCCAGGGCCTGGGCCAGCGTCACCTGCGGCAGCGCGCGCTCCGGCCGCGCCAGCTGCCGCGCCAGGAAGTCGAGGGCGGCGCGCGAGAAGTCCGTGGCGCGGTAGCTCGCGCAGTGCGGAGCGACGCGGAACAGCAGCAGGCCGGTGCCGCAGCCCACCTCGAGGACTCGCCGCGGCCCGAGCGCCAGCAGCCGTTCGACGGTCGTCTCGACCCACTCGCGCATCTCGGCCTCGGGGATGGGCAGCCCGGTGTAGCTGCTGTTCCAGCCGGAGAGGTTGAGGGTGGGGTCGGCGAGGTCTCCTGCCTGGTAGGTCTCGTCGTAGAGCTCGTTCCAGGCGGCGATGTGAGCGGCGGCCGAGACGGCCGGAGCGGCGGGAGAGGCGCCGGCGACCGGGACGGCCGCGGCGGCCGGCGCCGCCGCCGGCTCGTCCGCCGCCGGGTCGCGCCGCACCACGTAGGCGACGAGCTGCAGGACCGCATCGGGGCCGCTGCCGGCCGGGCGTGCGACCGACGAGCCAGGAGTGTCGCGATTGGCGACAAGCGGAGCCGCGACCACCGCCGCTTCCCGCACCGCCGGGTGCGCGGCGAGGACGGCCTCGACCTCGCCGGTCTCGACCCGGAAGCCGCGCAGCTTGACCTGGGTGTCGATGCGGCCCAGGAACTCGAGGCTGCCGTCCGGCAGCTGGCGGGCGAGGTCGCCGCTGCGGTAGCAGCGCTGCTCCGCCACCGCGGCGGCGAGCGTGGCGTACTTCTCGGCGGTCAGCTCGGGCCGCCGCAGGTAGCCGCGGCTGACGCCGATGCCGCCGATCCAGATCTCTCCCGGGACCCCGATCGGCGCCAGGTTGCCGTGGCGGTCGTGCAGCTCGATCCGGCAGCCGGCGAGCGGCCGCCCGAGCAGCGAGCGCACCGCATCGGTTGCCCTGGGCGCCGGCCAGGCGGTGCACAGGATGGTGGTCTCGGTGGGACCGTAGAGGACCCAGACCCGCGCCTCGGGAAAGGTCCGGTGCAGGTCCGCGAGCAGCTCGGCCGGCACCCGGTCGCCGCCGAGGACGATACGGCGCAGCGCCGGCACCGGCCCGCCGCCGCGGCGCTCGAGAGTGGTGAGCAGCTGGCGCGCCACCGCCGGCACCGCCTGCATTGTGGTGACCCCCGGCAGCGCCGCGGCCAGGCGCTCGAAGTCCAGGACCGGGCGCACCGGGAAGAGCACCGCGGCGGCGCCGGTCAGCAGCGTCGTCATCATCTCGAGGATGAAGAAGTCGAAGGAGAACGGCGCGGTGCAGAGCACCCGGTCGCCGGGTCCGAAGCCCAGCCGCCGCTGGGTCGCCGCCATCACGTCGGCGAGGCTGCCGCGCTCGATCCCGGCCGCCTTGGGCCACCCGGTGGTGCCCGAGGTGTAGATGCAGTAGGCGAGATCGCGGCGGGCAACTGCCCTCGTCGCGCCGCCCGCCCCACCCGCCCCGCCCGCCGCCCGGGCGGCAATTTCGGCCACCAGCCCCGCGGCATCCTCCGCCGGCGCGTCCGCGCTCGGCAGAGGGACGACGGTTGCCTGGTGCGGCGGCAGCGCCGCCTCCGCCCGGTCCTCGGCGAGCACCACGGCCGCCCGCGAGTCCGCGAGCAGGAAGGCGAGGCGCGCCGAGGGCAGCGCCGGATCGAGCGGCAGCAGGGCGCCGCCCGCCTTCAAGATGCCCAGCAGGCCGGCGACGAGCGGCGCCCCGCGGAAGCCGGCCAGCGCCACCAGGGTGTCGGGGCCGACCCCCACGGCACGCAGCCGCTGCGCGATGCGGCCGGACCAGGCGTCGAGCTCGCCGTACGACCACCGCTCCTCGGCCCGCTCGCCGGGGACGATCAGCGCCGGCGCCTCCGGGGCAGCGGCCGCCGCCCGGGCGAAGCGCGCGACCACGTCCTCGCCCGGCTCGACCGGCGCATCGTTCCACTCGACCGCCAGCTGGTGGCGCTCGGCGGCGGCGAGCAGCGGCAGCGTGGAGAGCGGCGCGGCGGGATCGGCGGCGAGACCGGCGAGCAGCGTCGCCAGGTGGCCCAGCAGCCGTGCCGCCGTCGGCGGGTCGAAGAGGTCGGCCGCATAGGAAAGGCTGGCCGCGAGCCCCTTGCCCGAGCCCGCCCGGGTTTCGCTCCAGAAGAGCGCCAGGTCGAACTTCGCGTCGGGGGCCCCGAGGTCGAGCCGGGACAGGGACAGCCCGGGCAGCTCGTCGGCGCTCCGCGGCGCGTTCTGCAGCACGCACATGACCTGGAAGAGCGGGTTCTGCGACAGCCGCCGCTCGGGCCTGATTTCTTCCACCAGCCGCTCGAAGGGGAGGTCCTGGTGCGCATAGGCGGCCAGCGCGACCTCCCGCGCTCGCCCCAGCAGCGCCGCCCCCGCCGGGTCGCCAGCGAGATCGAGGCGCAGCGCCAAGCTGTTGACGAAGAAGCCGATCAGGCGCTCGGTGGCGAGGAGATGGCGGTTGGCGATCGGCGAGCCCACCACCAGGTCGTCCTGGCCGCTCAGGCGGGCGAGCAGGGCGGCGAAGCCGGCCAGCAGGGTCATGAACAGCGTCGCCCCATGCCGGCGGCCGGCCGCCGCCAGGCGCTCGACCGCCTCATCGCCGAGCGTCAGGCCGGCCACGCCGCCGCGGTGGCTCTGCGCCGCCGGGCGCGGCCGGTCAGCCGGCAGGTCGAGCGCCGCGGGCGCCCCCGCCAGGTGCCCGCGCCAGTAGGCGAGCAGGCCGGCGAGCCGCTCCTCGTCGAGCCAGCGCCGCTGCCAGACGGCGAAATCCCCGTACTGGATCGGCAACGCCGGCAGGGGGTCCGGGACACCGGCGAGCACCGCCTGGTACAGCTCCCGGATCTCTCGGATCATGACGCCGACCGACCAGCCGTCGGAGACGATGTGGTGCATGTCGAGGAGCAGCACGTGCTCCCCCGGCGACCGGCCGCTGCCGGCGAGGATGGCCCCCCGCAGCAGCGGGCCGCGGGTGAGGTCGAACGGCAGCCGCGCCGTGGCCTGTGCAAGCCGCAGCGCCTCGGCGCCACGCCGCTCGGCCGGCAGGGCGCCGAGGCCGGCGACCGGCAGGCGGACCGGCGCCGGCGGGTCGATCAGCTGGGCCGGCTGGCCGCCGGCCTCTCCGAAGCGGGTGCGCAGCGCCTCGTGGCGCCGCACCACCGCGGAGAGCACCGCGTCGATGCGGGCCGGCTTCAGGCCGCCGCGCACGGCAAGGGCGACCGGCATGTTGTAGACTGCGCGGCCGGGCAGCAGCCGGTCCAGGAACCAGAGCCGCTCCTGGGCGAAGGAAAGCGGCAGCGGCCGGCCGCGCGGCACCGGCAGGATCGGCGGGCGCGGTGAACGTGCCGGGCCGCGCGCCGCCTCGACCGCCGCCGACAGCCCGGCCAGCGTCGGGCGCTCGAAGACCCTGGCGA
>DATKFK010000713.1:0-2106 GCA_035544375.1 Thermoanaerobaculia bacterium | reverse complement strand
AGATGCCGACCATCGCCAGGCAGAGCGCCAGCGCGCCGAACGTCGCCATCAGCACCACGATGAAGGCCGGGCCGGCCTGCGAGCGGTCCACCAGCCGTTGCAGGGTCATGATCGAGGCGACCGGCTGATTGGCGTCGAGCGCGAAGACCGCGGCACGCACCGGCTGGGCCACGGTGAGCGGCGCGGCCGCCGTGCGCAGGACCAGGTCCTGGTAGCTGATGTAGTCCCAGAACGGGAACTGCCGCGCCGGCACGTAGCAGTCGGCCATGGTGTCGTCCCAGCCGCGGTAGTGGACGTCGTCGGCGACTCCCACCACCGTGCGCCACGGCGTCTGGATGTCGAGCATCTGGTTGCGCACCCGCTTGCCGATCGGGTCCTGCCCGGGCCATGCCTGGTCGGCGGCGCGCTTGCTGAGGATCACCACCAGCGGCGCCTTGGCGTCGTCGTGGAGGCTGAAGGGCCGGCCCTCGATGAGCCGGATCCCCATCGTGTGGAAGTAGTCCGGGGACACCGATTCGAAGTTGAGCAGCGGATTGCGCTTCGCCTCCTCCCAGCTGGTCCCCTCGGTCCACAGCCGGACCTCCCAGGTCACCGAGGTGTCGAGCGGGCGCGCCAGCACGGTGGCGGCCGAGACCACTCCCGGTATCGCCCGGGCCTGCGTCACCAGGCGCTCGAAGAACTGCTGGCGCTGCTCGGCCGTGGCATAGGTCTTCTCGGGCAACCGGACGCGTGCGGTCAGGACGTGCCGCTGATCGAAACCGGGGCTGGTGTGCTCGAGCCGGATGACGCTCTGCACCAGGAGGCCGGCGCCGATCAGCAGCAGCATGGCGACCGCCACCTCGGTGCGCACCAGGAAGCTGCGCAGGCGCGCGCCGCCCAGGCTGCTGGTGGCGCGCCGCGTGCCTTCCTTGAGCGGTTCGGTGATGCTGTCCCGCCGGCGCTGCAGGGCCGGCGCCATGCCGATGACCGCCGCCGCCACCAGCAGGACGCCGAAGGTGAAGAGCAGGGTCGGCAGGTCGATGCGCACCTCGTCGAGCCGCTGGATGTCGTCGGGCGCGAGCGAGGTCAGCAGGCGGATGCCAAAGGCGGCGACCAGCAGGCCGCCGGCGCCGCCGAGCAGCGACAGCACCAGGCCGTCGGTGAGCAGCTGCCGGACGAGGCGGAGCCTGCTCGCCCCCATCGCGGCGCGGATGCCGATCTCCTGCCGGCGCTCGAGGTTCCGCGCCAGGACCAGGTTGGCGACGTTGGCGATGGCGATGACCAGCAGCAGCAGCACGCCGATGAGCAGCAGCAGGAGCGCCGGACGGATCTTGCCGAAGACCTCCTCGGTGAGCGGGCGCACCGACGAGGAAAAGCCGTCGTTGGCCGCCTTGTACTGCTGTTCGAGGCGGGCGGCGATGCCCTCGATCTCGGCGCTGGCCTGCTCGATGGTGACCCCCGGCTTGAGCCGCCCCAAACCCTTGATCAGGCGGGCGATGCGATGCTCCGCGTAGTGCGGCCCCAGGAAGGGGAGGAGCGGCACCCACATCTCGGCGCCGCGCGGGTAGTGGAACGAGGGCCCCATCACGCCGACGATGGTGTAGCTCTCCGCGTCCAGGCGGACCTGGCGCCCGAGGACGTGCGGATCGCGGCCGAACAGGTCGCGCCACAGGCCGTCGCTCAGGATGACCGCGTGGCGGGCGCCCAGGCGGTCCTCCTCGGGCAGGAAGTCGCGCCCCAGGACCGGTTTCACGCCGAGCGTGCTGAAGAACGTGTGCGACACGGGCGCCGACTCGACGTGCACGGGCTGGCGGAGCCCGGTCAGGTTGAGGCCGTAGTTGTTGGAGGTCAGCGCCGCCATTTGCGAGAAGACGTGGTTCTGGTCGCGCCAGTCGTTGAAGTTGGGGAGCGACAGCTCGACGGTATCGACGTTGAGCTTCTTCGGCCGCTCCATCAGCACGGTGAGGCGGTCCTGGTCGGCGAAGGGCAGCGGCTTGAGCAGCACCGCTTCGACGACGCTGAAGATCGCGGTCGTGGCGCCGATCCCCAGCGCCAGGGTGACGATGGCGACCAGGGAGAAGCGGGGCGAGCGGCGCAGGGTCCGCAACGTGTAGGCCAGGTCTTGCT
>DATKFK010000712.1:0-13566 GCA_035544375.1 Thermoanaerobaculia bacterium | reverse complement strand
CGCCGGGCTGCTGGCGGTGGCCTGGCGGCGTGGCTGGCGGTGGCTCGCCGCCGCCGCCCTGGGCGCCGGAATGCTGTGGGTCGTGGTTTGGCTGGCGGGGCCGTTCCACGGCGGCGACGCGCCGTGGCTCAGCCTCTTCCTGATCGCCCTGGCGGCCGGCGCGACGCTGCCTCCGGTCGCCGCCGAAGGTCTGTTGGAGTCGCCGGGTGGTCCGGGCGGGGCGGCGATCGTTCCAGGTGGCGCCATCGCCCCCGTCGTCCCCCTGGCGGCGATCGTCCCCATCGCCGGCGCCATGGTCCTGCTGGCGGCAACGGTCTCGCGCAGCGGCTACTCGTCTCCCGAGTGGGGCTTTCTCTGGCTGCTCGCGGCCGGCGTCCTCGCGCTCGCGTGGCTCGACCCGCACTATCTGGCCCTGGCCTGGGTGGCCGGCGCCGCCACGGCGGGCCTGCTCGCGGCCTGGGGCGCCGAGCTGCCGGCTGATCAGTCCGGGCGCTTCCTGGTCATCGCGCTCGCCGGCGGCGGTCTGTTCGCGCTCGCCGGCTGGGCGGCGGCGCTGGCAGGCAAACCTTCCTGGCGGCGGCCGGCGGGATGGCCGCGGCAGCCGTTGCGGCCTGCTGAACGGAGCGGCCCAGGCGCCCCCGGCGAACCAGGAGCGGACACGGGGCCCCACCGCCCGGGCCAGTGGGCGGCGCTCTCGGCGGCCGCCGGCGTGGGCTTCTTCGTGGTGGCCTGGAGCTCGGCGCGCATCGTGGCCGGCCTGCGGCCCGAGGCCTGGGGCGGGCTGGCGCTGGCCGCGGCGGCCCTCTACCTGGCTGGCGCCGTGCCGGTGGCGCGGCGGCGCCGCGTCGATGCCGGCCTCACGCCGGCGCTTGCCGCCCTGGCGGTGGCCGTGACCAGCCTGGCGAGCATCTCCGTCCCGCTGGCGCTGCGCCGCGATTCCTGCGCCGCCGCCTGGGCGCTCGAGGCGGCGGCGCTCGCCTGGCTGGCCGGACGCTTCTGCCTGCCGGCACTGGTCGTCCTGGCGCGCCTCCTGGCGCCGGCCGCGGTCCTGGGGGCTCTCTTCTCGGGGGCCGGCACGCGGGCGCGCGGCGAGCTGCCGGCGTGGCTCGAGCTGCTCTACGTCTACGGCGTGCCGCTGCTGGCCCTGGCCTGCGCGGCCTGGCTGGCGCGCCGCGCCGGTCCGCTCGCGCAACGCGCCGAACGGCAACCGGGCGCACCGCTCGGTCGGCGCGCAGCCTCGCCGTTGCAGCTCGCGGCCGAGCTGGAGTGGCTGTCGGTAGCGCTCGCCCTGGCGCTGGTGACGCTCGAGATCCACCAGCTATTCACGCCGGCAACTCCGACCATGGAAGCCATCCAGTCCTACGTCCCCTTGGAGCTGGCGCAATACGGAGTCCTCGCCGGCGCCTGGCTGCTCCTCGGCTGGGGGTTGCTCCGCGGCAATCGCCGGCTGGGCAGGCGCTCGCTCGAGCTGGCCGGCCGCCTGCTGATCCTGCTCGGCCTTGCGGCCGCCCTTGCCGGTCCGGGTCTCGCCTACAATCCGGCATGGACCCACCAGCGGGTGGGCGGCATGCCGCTGCTCAACGTGCTGGCCGTCTCCTTCGCCCTGCCGGCGCTGCTCGCCATCGCCGCCGGCGCCGAGGTGAGGCGTCATGGCGGGCGCCGCCTGCCGCGGCTGGCGAGCGCCGCCGCGCTGGTCCTCGGCTTCGCCTGGATCTCGCTCGGCGTGCGCCAGCTGTTCCACGGCACCTTCCTCGACAGCGGCCCGGCGGGCGCCGCCGAGCGCTACGCCTACTCGGCCGCGTGGGTGCTGTACGGCGTCGGTCTGCTGCTGGCCGGCATCGCCCGCCGCGGTCCGATCCTGCGCTACGGCTCGCTTGCCGTCATGCTGCTGGCGGTCGCCAAGGTCTTCCTGTACGACACCGCCCGGCTTTCCGACCTGTACCGTGTCCTCTCGTTCCTGGGGCTGGGAGCCAGCCTGCTGCTGCTGGGCTTCCTGTACCAGCGGTTCGTCTTTACTTTTCGGGCCGCCGACCGACCCGCGGCGAGCGACATCCCGAGCGGCATCCAATGAGCGCCCGGAATGCCCCGGTGGTGGTGCTGGCGGCACTGGCGCTCATCGCGGCGCCGTTGCAGGGGGCCCCTTTCTCCCGTCCGGTGGACGTGCCGGCGCCCGGCTGGGTGCGCATCCCCCTGGATCTCGCGGCGCTGCGGCACATCGGCCTCGCCAGCAGCCTGCGGATCACCTCGCCGACCGGCGAGGACGTGCCGCGCTGGACGGCGCCGTTCGTCGAGGACAGCGAGCGCCGCCCGGTCAAGGTGCTGGACGTGTCCAAGGACGATCACGGCTGGACCCTGCGTCTCGACGTCGGCCCCGAGCCGCTGGTCCATGAACGCCTGCTGCTCGACTTCGCCCGCCTGGCGACGGTCCCCGACGTCGCCCTCGACGCCAGCCAGGACGGCAAGAGCTGGGAGCCGCTGGTGGCCGGCGACCTGTTCCGCCTCGGCGAGGCAGAAGGGTTGGCGCGCACCTCGCTGCTCTATCCCGCCACCCCGGCACGTTACCTGCGGCTGTCCTGGCCTGCCCAGGCCGGCTTTCCGGAGCTGCGCAGCGCGGTGGTCGAGCCCACCGCTCCCGGACGCTCGCTGACCATCACGTCGCGCAGCAGCCCTTGCCGCGGCGGTCCGTCCGCGGCCTCGCTGGTCTGCCGCCTGCCGCTGCCCGCCGCCGGCCTGGTGGTGCGGCGGCTGACCGTCGAGCTCGCGGCCGGCGCCAACGTCGGCTACGGCTTGTATCAGCCGCGGCTGGGTGCCTGGCAGCCGCTGGCCGAAGGCGTCTGGCGCGGCGCGCGGTCGGCCCGGCACGTGATCCCGCTCGCCGGCGAGCCGCTCGCCGGCGACAACCTGCGGCTGGAGCTGTTCGGCGCGCCGGCGGAGCCGCCGCCGCGGCTGCTCGGCCACAGCTTCGACCTGGCGGTCGACACCGTGCTGTTCCATGCCGAGGCGTCCGGCCGCTACACCCTCTTCTATGGCGGCGTTCCGTCGCCCGGCCCCGGCGCCGCGCAACCCGACGCCAGGTCGGTGGCGGCGGGAGTGGAGGCGGCGTGGATCGTGCCGGGCCCCGAGGAGGAAGCCCGCACGGCGCCCCTGCCGGCCGCGGCAGCGCCCGGCGCGGCGCTCTCGGTGCCGCGCGGGCGCTTCCGCGCCGCCTGGGCGGTCATCGCGGGCGGTGCGGCGGCCGGCGACCTGGTGCGTCTGGCGCTGCCGGATGCGGTCTACGCCCAGGCGCGGCCCGACCTCGGCGACCTGCGCCTGGTGGCCGGCAACCGGCAGGTCCCCTACGTGCTTTGGACGCCGCCCGATCCGGTGCCGGTGCTCGAGCGCGGCGACCTGCGGCCGGAAGCGGAGAAGGGCCGGCACTACAGCCGTATCGAGGTCTACCTGCCGGCGGACGGGCTGCCGGTCACCCAGCTCCGCCTGACCGCCCCGCCGTCGCCGCTGCGCCGCCCGGTCGGCGTGCGCTATCCCGATACGGGCCCTCCCGGACTGGCGGCGCGCGAGGAGCGGCTGGTGGCGCGCGCCAACTGGGAATGCCTCCCCGAGCCGCCCCTGCCCTGCGGGCTCGCCCTGCCCCTGGCCGGAAGGGCTCCGCACCATCTCACGCTGCGGTTCGCGGACGGCGACAACTCGCCGCTGCCTGCGGTCGCCGTCGCCGCCTGGCGCCGGGGCGACGTGCTGCTCTTCGCCTGGCCGGGCCAGGGACCAGGCCAGGGACCAGGCAGGGGCAAGGTGCAGCTGCTGGCGGGGGCCCCCAACCTGAAGGCGCCGGTCTACGACCTGGCGGCGCTGGCCGAGGCGCTGCCGGCCCGCCCGTCGCAGCTTGCCGAGCTCGACCTCACCGGCGAGGCGCCCGGGGAAGGAGCGCCGCCCTGGTGGAGCCGCTGGGTGATCCCGGCCGCCGTGGTGGCCGCCGCCATCTTCCTGCTGGCCCTGCTGCGGCGGATCCTCGCCGACGCCTGAGGCGATGGGATCGATCGGCGCTTCCTGGCGAGGTACCGTGTAGCTTCAGGCGGGGTTGGTCGAGGCAGGAGAGGAGGGATGGCTCCTCGGGAGGGATTTGAACCCCCGACCAATCGGTTAACAGCCGATCGCTCTACCACTGAGCTACCGAGGAACAGAGGCCGCAGGGCCCGGGACAGCGGATCTTAGGGCGGCCCGGCGCCGGTTGTCAATTCCGTGCCGTGCCGCCGCGCCTGGCCGCTAAATGAAACCCTGGGGCGCAGCGAAGGGGATGGGGCGCCCTCCTAAGCCGTATTGTCCAGGAACGGCTTGAGCTTGGTGGCGCGGCTGGGGTGCCGGAGCTTGCGCAGCGCCTTGGACTCGATCTGCCGGATGCGCTCGCGGGTGACGTTGAACGAGCGGCCGACCTCCTCGAGCGTGTGCTCCGACCCGTCGCCGACGCCGAAACGCATCTTCAGCACCAGCTCCTCGCGCGGCGTCAGCGTCTTGAGCACCTTGCGCGTCTGGTCCTTCAGATTGGCGAAGATCACCGACTCGATCGGCGAGATCGCGTTCTTGTCCTCGATGAAGTCGCCGAGGTGGGAGTCTTCCTCCTCGCCGATCGGCGTCTCGAGCGAGATCGGCTCCTGTGCGATCTTCATGATCTTGCGCACCTTGGAGGCGGGCAGATCCATGCGCTCGCCGATCTCCTCGGCGGTCGGCTCGCGGCCCAGCTCCTGCACCAGCGAGCGGCTGGTGCGGGTCAGCTTGTTGATCGTCTCGATCATGTGCACCGGGATGCGGATGGTCCGCGCCTGGTCGGCGATGGCGCGGGTGATCGCCTGGCGGATCCACCACGTCGCGTAGGTCGAGAACTTGTAGCCGCGGCGGTACTCGAACTTCTCGACCGCCTTCATCAGGCCGATGTTGCCTTCCTGGATGAGGTCCAGGAACTGCAGCCCGCGGTTGGTGTACTTCTTGGCGATCGACACCACCAGCCGCAGGTTGGCGACGATCAGCTCCTCCTTGGCGCGCTCGCAGGTCGCCTCGCCCTGGCGGATCTTCTCGATGGTCGAGGCGATCTCGGCATGGGTGGTGCCGTAGCGCTCCTCGAGCTCGCGCAGGTTGACGCGGTACTTCTCGATGCGCCGCCGGTGCAGCGCCTTGAGGTCCTCGTTGGTCTCGCGCTTGAGCGCCGTCTGCGCGCGCTTGATGTCCTGCTCGAAACGCGAGAACTGCTTGTCGATGTCCTTGAGGAAGTCGACCAGCCGGTTGCGCGTCTGGACGCTGAAGTCGATGGTGCGGATGTCCTTGGCGATCTTCGCCACCAGGCGGTCGATCTCGCGCTCGATCTCGAGATACTTCTCGCCTTCCGGCTTGCAGCGCTTCTGACGCTTGCGCAGCTCCTGGATGTCGTGGTCGTTGACCGCGATCTGCTCGAAGATCTTGAGGTTGCCGCGGATGCGGTCGGAAGCCTTGGGATCGAGCGGCTCGTCCGGATCGGCCGACACCAGCTCGCGCAGGATGCGCTTGTCGCGGGCCGCCATCTCGTTCAAGCGCAGCAGCTCGCGCAGCACCACGGGGTTCTCGCACAGCGCCTCGTAGATCATCCACTCGCCCTGCTCGATGCGCTGGGCGATCTCGACCTCGCCCTCGCGATCGAGAAGCGGCACGGTACCCATCTCGCGCAGGTACATCCGCACCGGGTCGTTGGTCTTCTCGTGGGTGGTGAGGCTGAACTCGGTGGTTTCGTCCTCTTTCTTGTCGAACTCGCTCGCGCCGGACTCGAAATCGTCGCGGTTTTGGTAACGCTCGGGCCGGTCGATGACGTCGATGCCGAGGTCGGCAAAGCGGATGTAGATCTCGTCGAGCTCGTCGGGGAGGCTCACCACCTCTTCGGGAAGGCTCTCGTAGATCTCGTCGTAGAGGAGATAGCCCTTCTCTTTGCCCAGCTCGATCAGCTGCTTGACCGTGGTGTACTTGTCTTCGACGGGTGTGAGGCTCGAAATGGTCAATGGGATCTCCTCTCATCCACTGTATACGGCGGCTGCATGGGGACAACTTCAAACCATCGTGCAAGCGACCGACGGCGCGCCGGGTGTCCGGCGGCCGGCATGGCGATGCGTCCCTGCGTCATGCCGGCCCGGGACCTTCTCCGGAGCGGGGGCCCCGATGCAAGCTCTGGCTCATGCTGGTCTTCTCGTCGAGGAGCCTGGCGAGGCGCGCCTGGTCTCCCTGGCGTTGCGCTTCGGCGATTTCGCTGAGCAGCTCCCGAAGGCGCTGCTGGCGCCAGCGGCGGACGAGCTTGTCGAGGGACTCGGATAGCCCGGATTTGCCCGGGTCAAACGGCTCTTCTAGCAGAATCTGCGCCATCCGGTCAACCGTTGCCTGTTGCGAGGCTACCCTTGCGAGCACCGCGCGGGCATCCACAGCCTGTCCGCCCCCCTCGGCATATAGAGTGCAGAAGCTGCGATAAATATTCCTGCATTCGGCATCCAGGAAGACCTCGGCCGGCGGCAGCTCCGCGGGCGGGGGCAGCGCCGGGAAGCGGCCGCCAGGTTGGGCGGCGGCCTCGTCGGTGGCACCCTGCAGTAAATTCGCAAGCACTTGCTCTTCCAGGCTCCTCACCAGGCGGGGACGGGCAGCGGCGGCAGCGCCGGTGCCGCCGGCCGCCGGACCGGCTTGCTCGGCGACGCCGCGCCAGCCCTTCAACTCCTTGAGACGGCTCGAGAATTCCTTCTCCGACACGCCCAGCATCTCGGCCGCCCGGCGAGCGTACTCGTGGCGCATCAGCGGGTCGCGGATCGGTTCGAGCAAGGCGACGACGGCGGCGGCCTGGGTCGCCTTGAGCCTGGCGCTGGCGGTGGGCGCGGGGATGGCGCGGCGGAGCTGCAGCACGACTCCGTCCTCGGCGGCATCGATCGCCGCCGCCACCGCCGCCTCGCCGCTCGCGAGGCGCAACGAATCGGGGTCGTGGCCCTCGCCGAAGCGCGCCCGCAGCACCCCCATGCCTTCGGCCAGCAGGATGGGCAGGGCGCGCTCGAACGCGGTCTCGCCGGCGCGGTCGCCGTCATAGGCGACGACGACCTCGTCGGCGTAGCGAGCCAGCAGCCTGGCCTGCTCCTGGGTGAGGGCGGTGCCCATGCCCGCCACCGCCCCCGCCCGCCCGCTGGCGACGGTGGCGATGACGTCGAAGTAGCCTTCCACCAGCACCGCGCGGCGCTCCTCGCGGATCTCCTGCCGGGCCTGGTACAGCCCGTAGAGGAGATGCCCCTTGTGGAAGCGCTCGGTCTCGACGGTGTTGATGTACTTGGCCTTGTCGTCGCCCAGGGTGCGTCCGCCGAAGCCGACCAGCCGTCCGGAGGGGTTGTGGATGGGAAACATGAGCCGGTTGCGGAACCGGTCGTAGAGCCTTTCCCGGTCCCGCTCCGAGCGGCCGACGAGGCCCGCCGCCTCGAGGTCGGCCAGGGCCACCCGCGACCTGAGAGCGTCGGTCAGCGCCTGCCAGCTGTCGGGTGCGTAGCCGAGGCCGAAGCGCTCGACGAGCTCGGTCGGCACGCGGCGGCCGGCGAGATAGCGCTGCGCCGCGGCGGATTTGCGCAGCTGCTCGGCGAAGAAGCGCGCCGCCGCCTGCAGCGCGCCCTCGAGGTCCCGCTCCGGCGGGCCGCCGGCGCGGACGGCGCGCGACGGCAGCGGGATGCCGTAGCGCTGGGCCAGCGCCTCGATGGCCGCCGGGAAATCGTCGCTGGTGGTCAGCATGTGCAGCTTGATGGCGTCGCCGCCCGCGCCGCAGCCGAAGCAGTAGAACAGGCCCTGCACCGGATCGACGCTGAACGACGGCGTCTTTTCCTTGTGCAGCGGGCAGAGCCCCTGGTAGCGCCGGCCGGCCTTGCGCAGGCGGGTGTGCTCCGACGCGATGGCCACGATGTCCACCGCATCGCGCACCGCCTGGACCAGCTGCGGGGTGAGGCTGACGTTGCTCAGGGGCATGCGCGAGGGTCCTGAACGGCCGGGCCGCGGATGGTAGCCACGGCGGCCATCTATCCGGCGTCGCGCAAGGTGACCACGGTCGCGCCGTTGCCGCCCTCGTCCGGGGCGCCGGTGCGCACGTCCGCGACCGCCGCATGGCTCCGCAAGTGCTGGCGCACCGCCTGGCGCAGGCGCCCGGTGCCGTGGCCGTGGATCACCCGCACCTGGCGCCGCGACGCCAGCAGAGCGCTGTCGAGGTAGCTGTCGAGCCGCTCGAGTGCCGGCTCGACCCGCACCCCGATGAGATTGATCTCGGAGGGCACCGCCGTGGCCTCCTCGAGGTCGCGCCCGGGTGCCGGCGCCGCTGCCGGTCCGGAGCCGCGCGGGCGGGCGCGGGCAGCCGCGGCGGCGCTCGCCAGATCGGCCCGCCCGGCGGCAGGCCCGGCGGGTCCGGACTGCCGCGAGTGTGCCGCCGCCGCCGTCTCCCGGGTGGCCCCGGCGGCCGCGCCTCCTGCCGGCACCAGCTCGTCGGCGCGGCTGCGCACCCGCTTGCCGTGGACCAGCACCTCCGCCCGCCCGTCGTCGAGCTGGCGCAGCACGCCGTGCCAGCCGAGGCCGCGATGGCGGACCGGCTGGCCCACGACGAGCGGCCCCGCGGGCTCCGGCTCCGGCTCGCCGCCAAGGTCGGGAGCCTGCGCGAACAGGCGGTCCACCGCCGCCGCCGCCAGGCCGCGCCGGCGGCCGGCGGCGAAGCTCTCCTCGAGGCGGACGACCTCCTGCCGCAGCCGCTCGCCGGTCTCGCGCCGGAAGGCCTCGAGCTCCGAGCGCGTGCGGCGCGCCACCTCCCGGCGTTCCTGCTCGAGAGCGCGCCGCTCGGCGTCCAGCCGCAGCCGCAGCTTCTCGGCGTCGGCCACCTCCGTATCCAGCCGCAGCCGCTCGCCCGCCAGCTCCAGCCGCAGCCGGTCGACCTCGGCGAGCAGCCGGCGCAGGTCGCGATGCTCGCTGCCGAGCCGGGCCTCGGCGCGGTCCAGCCAGGCGGCGGGAAGGCCGAGCCGGCGGGCCAGGGCCAGCGCCTCGCTGCCGCCAGGCGGTCCGGGCATCAGGCGGAAGGTGGGCCGGCCGGTTTGGGTCTCGAACTCCATGGCGGCGCAGGCGGCGCCGTCCATCTCGAGCGCCGCCGCCGCCAGCTCGGTCAGATGGGTGGTGATCACCGCCAGGCTGCCGCGCTCGAGCAGACCCTCGAGGAGCGCGATCGACAGGGCCGCCCCCTCCGCCGGATCGGTGCCCGAGCCCAGCTCGTCGAGCAGCACCAGGCTGTCGGGGCCCGCCGCCTCCCAGGCCTCGCGCAGCCGCAGCAGGCGGCCGCTGAACGTGGAGCGGTCGGCGAGCATGTCCTGGTCGTCCCCGACCGTGGCCACCAGGCTGCCCAGCCAGGGCACGCGGCTGCCGGCGCCGGCGGGGATCGGCAGCCCGCACTGGGCGGCCACCGCGAGCAGGCCGATGGTCTTGAGCGCCACCGTCTTGCCGCCGGCGTTGGGGCCGGTGATCACCAGGATGCGGCGGCCGGGTGCGAGCTCGACGTCGAGCGGCACGATCGCGCCGAGGTGGCCAGGCTGCCCCAGGGCCTCGGCACGCAACTCGGCCAGGCGGGGATCGAGCAGGGGATGGCGGGCGCCGGCCAGCGACAGCCGGTGGCGCGGCGCGACCTCGGCCAGCCGCCCGCCACAGCGCGCGGCGAAACGCACCGCCGCCTGCAGCCGGTCGAGCGCGCCGAGGAAGCGTCCGTGCGCCTCGAGCGCCGGCAGCGCGGCGCGCGCCTCGGCCAGCAGCTCGGCGAGAATGCGCCGGCGTTCCGCCTCTTCGTCCTCGCCGGTCTGCTGCAGGGTGTTGTTGGTCTCGACCACCTGCAGGGGCTCGAAATAGAAGCTCTTGCCGGTCGCCGAGCGGCCGTGCACCAGGCCGCCGCCGCGGCCCCTGGCCCCGGCCGCCTGCACCACCACCAGGCGGCCGCCGCGCATCGGGATGGTGTCCTCGGACAGCTCGTCGCGGTGGGAAGCGACGTAGTCGCCCAGATCGCGATAGAGCTGATCGCGGACGCTCCGGAGCTGGCGCCGCAACGCGGCCAGGCGCGGGCTGGCGTCCTCGCGCACCTCGCCCCGCCGGTCGAGCGTGCGCTCGATGCGTCGCAGCAGCGGCTCGATCTCGGGCAGCTCGGCGGTCCACTCGGCCAGGCCGGGGCAAGGCGGGTCGGCGCTCCGCACGCGCTGCGCCGCGGCGCGGCTGGCCCTGGCCAGCTCGGCCAGGCGCACCAGGTCGGCGCCCTCGATCGGCGGCAGTCCCGAGGCCAGCCGCCGCAGCAGATCGCCGACCGGCGCCTCGCTGTCCGGAACCAGCGGCTGCTCGCCGCCGAGCCGCGCCGCCTCCTCGTAACGCCGGCGATGGGCGCCGAGCGCCGCCTCGTCGGAGAACGGTTGCAGCCCCAGGATGCCCTCCCGGCCGAGATCGGTGGCAGCCAGCCGCGAGATCACGGCGAGGAGGCTCGGCAGCTCGAGGGCCTGGGCGCTGGCGGGCGAAAGCAGGGGGGACGGCGCGACGGCGGTGTTCACCTGCCGCAGTTTATCTTCAGCCGCGCCCGCGGCGATGTGCCACGTGTGCCGGTAGCCGGTGCCGCCCCCTCCTCTTCGACAATCGTTGATCGAGGACTGCGTCCTCAGGCGACGCGCTCCAGCCGGCGGTACCGGGGATCGTGGGGATCGTGAGGCCGCGGCAGGTGCGGCGGGTGGGATGCCAGGTACCGAGCCAGCTCGCCCAGCAGCTTGGCGGCGCCCGGATGGGCCGGCTCGCCCGCGGCCAGGACCTGGAACACCAGCACCGCCGCCACCCACTCCCAGCTCTTGTCCCGCGCCTGGAGCAGCGGCCACCGATCGAGCCCGAGCCGGCGGATTTCGGCCGCACGTCCTTGCTGGACGAGCACCAGGGCGAGCTCGATCTGTGCCAGCGTCGCCTCTCTCCCGAACCCATGCTGCGCCAGGGCGGCGATGGCGGCGAGCAGGGTGGCTTCGGCGTCGTCGAGCTTTCCCAGCGCCGTTTCGATCTGCCCTTGCAGCCGCGTCAGGTGGGCTTCGGCGGCGGGATCGCCGAGCGCCCGGTAGAGGGTGCGGGCCCGCCGCACGAGGCGCAGCGCTTCGGCGAGCGTCCGCAGAGCCTGGAGGGGATGAGGAGCTGCCGGCGGCGCCTGCGAGGTCTGCGCCGCGCTCATGGCGATACCGCGCAGCAGGGCGGCGAGGCGGTGGAGGTTGGCGGCAACCAGGCCCGGTTCCGCCACGGGATCCAGCAGGCCGACGCCGGCACGGAGGAGCTCGGCGCCGCCCTCGCGGTCTCCCATGTCGGCCCTGAGCAGCCCTTGCTGCACCAGGGTGCGGCCGGTCCGCCCCGGCTCGGCGCCGGCGCGAAAGAGCGCGGCGGCGCGGCCGAGGAGCCGGTCTGCTCCCGCGAGATCGCCACGGTCGGCGAACAAGCCTGCCTTGAAGACCAGCAGCTCGGCCCACTCCGCCGGCAGCAACGGCAACGTCCCGGCCGAGGTCTCGATGCCGAGGAGATCCGCGCCGCCCGGCGCTGTCTGAGCCGTGGGAGCGGCGGAAGCGGCGGGAGTCGCGGGAGTCGCAAGCGCTTCAGAGGTGGTTGGCGCGCCCGGGGAGGCGTCGACCCGCGGCACGCCGGCCATCTCGCAAGCCAGGGCCTCGGCGACCGCCAGGGCCCATTCGGCGCCGTCGAGGTCGTCGCCGAGGCGGCGCGCCTGCGCCAGGTGCGCCCAGGCCCGCGCCCGCAGCCCCTGCACGATGATCGAGCCGCAGAGCCAGGGGTCCAGCCGCTCGGCGATCGCCAGCGCCAGCTCCGCGACGTCCAGGGCCAGGCCTGGCTCGACGACGGCCGCGTCGCGGCTGCGGCCGAGCAGCAGCTCGCAGACCGCGGGCGTGAGGCTGGCAGGCCGCGCCAGCAGCTCCTCGCGGGCCGCGGGCGGGCTCGCGAGCAGCTCGGCGGCCAGCCCGGGGGCCTGCTCCCGCTCCAGCGCGATGCGCCGCCCGGCGTCGGCGAGCCGCTCTCGCAGGTCGCGGCCGCCACCGGTCGGCGAACCCACCCGAGTTTGCAAGAATCGCAGCGGCCGCAGGGATTGCCGGGGCTGACCGCGGGGCCGGCGCGCGCGGGGCTCCGGTTTGTCCTGATGGTCCTGGTGGGCCCGATTGTCCAGATCGTCGTCGGGGTTCGCCGCGGAAAGCTCGGGCGCCTCGGCCGGCGGGTCTGCCAGGGCCCACAGCGTGCCGGTCACCGCGATGCAGCGTGAGCAGCCGGCGATCAGGTGGCGTACGACCCGGCGCCGTTCGGCCGGCTCCGCCTCGTTGCGCATGAACCGTTCGAGCAGGCCCGGATCCGGGTGCTCGCCAACGTCTGACCGGTGCGTCATCGCCGCACGACCTCCTGGAGACGAGATTGCCGGCGCCGCAAGCTCTCCCGGCGCCGAATCGGGGCGCCTTTCGATTACTTGTTGTCGCCGCCAACAACTCTAGCCAGACTCAATCTCGCTGTCAAGTAATAAAGGGTTGCCTGGCGAGAACCTAGATACCGATCTAAGTTATTGATATGCAATGTTTTGCGCTTGCCTGAAAGAGAGGTTGAGGATACATTCCCGCGCATGCCCATCTTCGACGGCCTTGGCAGAGCGCTGCGTTGGCTGCGCGAGCGGCAGCTCAAGCGGCAATACCAGGTGGCGGCGGGAGCCGGCATCACCAAAGCGATGCTCTCCGCCTACGAGACCGGCAAGCAGAACCCTTCACTCGACACCCTCGAGAAGATCCTGGACGCCCTGGTCTGCGATTTGAACGACCTGCACAACGCCCTGCAAATCGTGAACGGCCGTCCGGAGCGGATGCGCAACGCCGGCGCGGCCGGCGACTACTGGCGCGGTGCCGCCACCGCCAAGGCCGGGGAGGGTGCCGCCGCCAGCCCGGGCATCTACGAGATCCTGGGTGTCGACGAACCGCTGCCGCCGCAGGAGGAGCAGGCCATGAGCGAGATGCTCGGCGGCTTCCACAAGCTGCTCCGCTACATGCACGGGCGGGTGCCGAAGGCAGCCGCATCCGGCGCGCCGGCGGCCCCCGGCGAGCCCGCATCCCGAGCCCCGCGCCCAGAGCCAGGCGAGAGCGGCGGCGCCTGACGGCGGCACGCGCATGCTTCTTGCACCCGTCACCAGGTAGTGCCGCGGAGGGAGGCCGCGACGCGAGGGGGGGAGGGGGAGAGTGGCCGCCGGCGGTGTCAGCCGGAAGGCGCTCAGATCTGATGCAACGCCAATCGCCAGCTCTTGACCCCCGCGGCACTGCCACCACCCTGGGCGAGCACGACTCCGGCCAGTCCGGCCGGCGGTTACAGCCGGACTTGCTGCCTGCCGCCGGCGATCGGCTCGGCGGTTCCGTCGAGCGGCAACACGCCAATCACGTCTGCCTCGTCTACGAGCGGGCCGCCGAGGCGCGCTCGGCGGTGGCGGCCTTCTTTGCCGCCGGACTGGCTGCCGGCGAGCGCTGCCTCTACCAGGGGGCCGCCGGCAGC
>DATKFK010000711.1:0-7874 GCA_035544375.1 Thermoanaerobaculia bacterium | reverse complement strand
GGGCGCGGGGTCCGCCGCTGCGGCGGTCGCGCCGCCGGCCGGCCCGGAGGAGCCTGCCAGCCGGTTCGGGTTGGCCGCGGGGTACGAGCCGGAATTCGAAGTCGAGGAGGATCTTCCCGCGGCGCTCGGCGCGCCGGCGGAATCCGCTGCCCCGCCGCCGCCCGCCGCCGCCGCCGCGTCGAGGGCGGGCTTCGCCGACCCGGATCTCGAAGACGTCTTCGTGCTCGACATCGAGGACGAGGAGGAACCGGCCAGCCTGGTCAAGCCGCCGCCCGACATGCTGCGCGAGCCGCGCCGCCCCTCCTGGGCGCAAGAGGCGGGGGCGCCGGCCGCCGCCGCGGGAGCGCCGGCGCCGGCCGAACCGGTTGCCGCGGCGCCGCAGCAGGTCGCGCCGCCGGAGCTGCGGCTCACCGGCGAGTTCGAGCTGATCAATCCGTTCGCGGCCCTGGTGGACCAGGACGTTGCGGTGCCCTTGCCGCCTGGCGCCGCGGGCGGCCAGCTGCTGCCGCCCCTGCCGCCCGCGACCCTGGCGCCGCCGGCGGCGGCCGCCGCCGATGAACCCTGGCCGGCATTCGCGCCCGCCCCCGCGCCGCCGGAACCGGCGGCCGCCGCCGGGTTTTCCGCCCCACCGCCCGCCGCCGATGCCGTTCCGCCGCCGGCGATCAAGATCGACTCCGACCTGCTGGAGCGCACGGCGGCGGAGCTGCACCCGCCCCCGGTCGAACGCTACGAGGACCTGGTCTCCGAGGCCGAAGTGCTCGCCAAGTACGGTCTCGAAGAGAAGGCGATCGAGCGCCTGCGCGAAGCGGTGCGCATCAAGCCTCGCCAGATCGCCGCCTACCTGCTGCTCATCCAGCTGCAGCTCGACAAGGGCCGCCACACCCGGGTGATCGAGCTCGCCAACCAGGTCTCCCGGCTCTCCGAGAGCGGCGACCGCGAGCCCTGGGCCAAGCTGCGCCGGCGCCTGCTGGCCGCCGGCTACCGGTTGGAGGGCGACCGCGTCGCCGGCGCGCCGGAGCTGCCGGGGGCGGCCGACCGCGAAGGCGCCCAGCGTTCGGCGCGCCGGCGTGTTCCCGCCGCGCCGGAGGCGGCGCTCGGAGCCCTGGCGGAGCAGCAACCCGGCGCCGACGCCGGAGTGCCGCCCGGCTTGGCCGGTCCAGCCGCCACGGCGGCGCCGCCGTCCGCGGCCCAGGTCCTGCCGTCCGCCGCCGCGGCCGAGACATTCGCAGCCGCGCCCTCGCCGGCCGCGGCTGGCCAGCCGGCGGCGGCGGGGCCGCAGGCCGACGCGGCGGCGGTGCGCCGGCCGCGCAAGTCCGGCGACACGGGCATCGAGAAGATGCTGGAAGGGCTGATGGAGCGGCCGGGACGCCCCGGCCGTCCGTCGAAGAAGGCGGCCCCGGCGGCCCCGACGGCCCCGGCGGGTCCCGAGACCGCGCCGGCCGGCCCGCCGTCAGCCGAGGCCCCTGCCGCGGCGCCGGTGCGGCCGCCGCCCGGCGTGGCGGCCACGCCGCAGGGACCGGCGACCGCCGAAGCCGCGGGCCCGCCGTCCGCCGGCCTGGCTGCGGGGTTGCGCACAGAGGCGCCTGCCGAGTTGCCGCCACCGTCTGTCGCGCTGCCCGCAGAGCTTGCCGCGGAGCTTCCTGCGGAGCTGCCGAGCGAGCTGCAGGTCGAGTTGCCGGCCGAGCTGCTCGTCGCCGCGCCGCCGGCGCCATCATCGTCGTCGCCGGTGCCGCCGCCTCCCGTCGCCGCGCCGCCGCCATCGTCGTCGCCGGTGCCGGCGCCTCCCGCCGCCGTCAGCCCGTCGCCGGCCATGCCCTCGCCGCCGCCCGCTCAGCAGGCCGCGGCCGGCGGCGAGGCGCACCAGCTGGTCGAGCTGCCCCCGCTGCTCGAGGGCGGCGAGGAGGAGGAAGAGGAGATACTGGCTGCCGATCTGGCGCCGCCGGCAGACCTGCCGCCGGCGGTCGACATCTTCAATCCGCTCGAGATCGGCGCCATGGTCGAGAGCGAGGAGATCGATTGGAGCGACGACGGCGACGGCGCGGAAGGTCCCCAGCCGCCGCCGTCCGCTCGACCGCCGTCCCCGCCGCCGCCGGCCACCTCGGCGTTATCGGCAGCGGCGGCAGCGGCGTCGCCGGCCGGCGCGCCGGGGCTCGACGACACCGGCGGCATGAGCTGGCTCGACGAGGCCGACAAGGGCAAGGAGAAAGCCGCCGCCAGGGCCGCCAGCCTGTTCGACGAGGAGGAGGACTTCTTCGACCTGGCGGGCGAGCTCGCGCAGGAGCTGTCGAAGGAGCCCGTCTTCCAGGGCGAAGACCTGCTGGTTCAGCAGGAGCAGTCGCTCGAGGAGATCGTCGAGGGGTTCAAGCGCGGCGTCGCCGAGCACCTGTCGCCGACCGACTACGACACCCACTTCAATCTCGGCATCGCCTATCGCGAGATGGGGTTGCTCGACGAGGCGATCGGCGAGTTCCAGCTCTCGGCCAAGGATGCGCGCTACCTCGTTTCATGCTGCTCGATGCTCGGCCTGTGCTTCCTCGACAAGGGGCTGCCCGAGCTGGCCATCAAGTGGTACCGGCGCGGCCTGGAGGCCGACGACATCAGCGAGGAAGACACTCTCGGCCTGCTCTACGACATGGGTTGCGCTTATCTCGCGATGGGCGACAATGCCGGGGCCTACAAGACCTTCGTCGATGCCTACGGCATCAACACCAACTACCGTGACCTGGTGGCCAGGATCGAGGAGCTGGGCCGTCCTCACCACTGAGGCCGCGGCTCCGCCTGTCGCGGCACTCGTTGCTCGTAGGAGCCGGTTCGTCCTCACTCAGGTGCCGGTTCGTCCTCACTGAAGGCGCCCTCCAGCATCCTCTCCTCCTTCTGCTGCTCGAAGCCCGCCACCAGCAGCTCCAGGAAGCGCGGCAAGCGCTCGTAGAGGCGCCGCGGCTCGCGCCGGGCACCCGCCGCCAGCGCGTAGTGCGTGAGCAGCGGCAGGACGACCGTCGCGTCGCAGTACACCACCACCGCGTCGGGCAGGCGCTCGGGGTCCACCTTGCCCCACGACACCGCCTCGCCGGGCGTGGCGCCCGACAGGCCGCCGACGTCGGGGCGGGCGTCCGTCACCTGCAGGAAGTAGTCGTGTCCCGCCTCCGACAGCCCGAGCACCTCCTGGATCTGCGGCTCGGTCTGCAGCATGAAGTTCTTGGGGCTGCCGCCGCCCAGGATCCAGCAGGCGCTCTTGCCGCCGGTCGCCTTGGCCTGCCAGACGATCGCGGCCGAGAGGTTCACGTCGAGGTTGACGTCGAACGCCAGCTTGCCCCCCTCGAGCGCCAGCTCGGCGACGTTCATGCCGATCGAGCTGTCGCCGGGCGACGAGGTGAAGATGGGCACCGCATGGCGCCAGGCGGCGGCGAGCAGCGACGTGCCCTCGATGTGCAGCCGCTGCTCGATCCCCGCCACGTAGCGGCCCACCCGGAAATGAAACTCCGGGGTGGACATCGGACGCTGGAACTCCGGCAGGCGCAGCAGGCGGCGGTAGAACTTGTCGGTTTCGAGCAGCACCGTGTAGTCGAACACGATGTCGTAGATGCGCACCACGCCTTCCTCGCGCAGCTCGACGTCGTCCCAGAACGGGCTGCCGGCATGCAGCTTCAGGCCGATCGCGTGGTGGGTGTCGTGATAGAGGTTGGCGCCGGTCGACACCATCCAGTCGATCGCGCCGGCCTCGATCAGTGGCACCAGGCAGGACTTGCCGTAGCCCGGCGGGGTGAGGGCGCCCGACAGGCTCATGCCCACCGTCACCTCCGGTTGCAGCATCTTGCCCGCCAGCAGCTCGCAGGCCTCGCGCAGGCGGCCGCCGTTGTAGGCGGTGAAGGCATTGCGGATCAGCTCGGCGGCGGTCTCGCGGCCGGTGATCGGCTGCGGGCTGATCGCCTTGCCGGCAAGGTGCCGGCGGGACGCGGCGCCGGGTTCGGACCCGGGACCTCCCGATCGATGATCGTGCATGGTCGCGGCGTTCTCCTTGGGTGCGGGGCGGAGGGAGGGTGAGCTCGGCGGTGAATTGTAGCAGCCGCGCAGCGGACGTGGGCATGATAGCCTGTGGCCCCTTCGGCGAGCAGGCGGCGGGAGAGAGCTTCGCGATGAGCAAGACCACGATCACGCTGATTCCGGGCGACGGCATCGGCCCGGAGGTGGCGGCCGCCACCGTCCGCGTGCTGGAGGCCGCCGGCGCCGAGCTCGCCTGGGAGCCGCAGGTCGCCGGCAAGGAGGCGCTGCAGCGCTTCGGCGATCCGCTGCCGCCCGAGGTGCTCGAATCGATCCGCCGCAACCGCGTGGCGCTCAAGGGTCCGGTGACCACCGAGGTGGGTGGCGGCTTCCAGTCGATCAACGTGCAGCTGCGCCAGCGGCTGGACCTCTACGCCAACCTGCGGCCCTCGCGGTCGCTGCCGGGCATTCCCAACCGCTTCACCGGCGTCGACCTGGTGGTGGTGCGCGAGAACACCGAGGACCTCTACAGCGGCCTCGAGCACGTGGTGGTGCCGGGGGTGGTCGAGAGCCTCAAGATCATCACCGAGAAGGCCTCGACCCGCATCGCGCGGTTCGCTTTCGAATACGCCCGCCGCCATGGCCGCAAACGCGTCACGGCGGTGCACAAGGCCAACATCATGAAGCTCTCCGACGGCCTGTTCCTCGAATGCTTCCGCAAGGTTGCCACCGAGTATCCGGACATCCGGGCCGACGACCGGATCGTCGACAACATGTGCATGCAGCTGGTGATCCGGCCCGAGGATTGGGACATCCTGCTGCTCGAAAACCTTTACGGCGACATCGTCTCCGACCTCTGTGCCGGCCTGGTGGGCGGGCTCGGGGTGGTGGCCGGCGCCAACCTGGGCCTCGAGTTCGCCGTCTTCGAGGCGGTGCACGGCAGCGCTCCCGACATCGCCGGGCGCGACCTCGCCAACCCGCTGGCCCTCATCCGCTCCGCCATCCTGATGCTGTACCACCTGGGCAAGGACGACGTGGCGAAACGCGTGGGGGCGGCGGTGCGCAAGGTGATCGTGGACGACGGGGTGCGCACCCGCGATCTCGGGGGCGATGCCACCACCACCCGCTTCACCGATGCCCTGGTGGCGACCCTCGAAGCGGGCATCGACCCGGACGCGGACGGCGGCGCCTTCGCCTAGTGTCGGGACACTAGCCGCACAAGGGGGGAGGCACGTTGCTCTTGCCCCTCGAGATCTGCCTGCTGCTGGCCGCCGCCCAGGGGATTTGCTGGGTGCTGGCGCGGGGGCTCGGGGTCCGCCTCGAAGGGCGGGCGGTGGCGCTCGGCCTCGTCCTGCCGCTGGTCTTCCTGTCGCCCTTCCTGAACCGCCACACGCTGCTGGCGCCCACCGGCACGATCGCCGGCGTGCTGCCGCTCCACGGGCTGCCGCCGGTGCGCGCGACCCACCTGATCCAGAGCGACACCCTCTACCAGTTCATCCCCTGGGAGCTCGAGATCCGCCACGCGTTGCACGAGCATCGCCTGCCGCTCTGGTCCGACCTTCTCGACGGCGGCAGCTCGCCCTGGATCAATCCGGCCGCCGGCGTCCTGTCCCCGCTCGCCATGCTGGCGCGGCCGCTGCCGATCCAGGACTTCCTGCTGGGCCTCCTGGCGCTCAAGATGCTGCTCGCCTGCGAGGGCGCCTGGGTGCTGGCGCGCCAGCTGGGCATCTCGCCCGGCTCGCGCCTGCTGGTGGCCGCCGGCTTCACCCTGGGCGGCGGCATGATGTCGTGGGCCCTCTTCCCGCACACCGTCGTCCTGGCCTGGGTGCCGTGGCTGACCCTGGGCTGCATCCGGCTCGTCCGGTGGCCGCGAGCCCGCACCCTGGCCACGACCGCGGCGATCGCCGCCGCGATGCTGCTGTCCGGCCACCCCGAGACTGCGGCGGCGGGAGGCCTGCTCGCCGCCGTCTGCGGCTGCGGCCTGCGGCGGCGCGGACGGCGCGGTGGGGCGGGCTTCGTGCGCGGCCTGGCGGCGGCCGCGGCCGCGGCGTTGCTCGGTTTTGCGCTGGCGGCGCCGCAGTTGCTGCCGTTCCTCCACGCCTTGCCCGGCGCCCAGCGCACCCGCGACATGCTGGCCCAGACCGTGCCGCGGCAGGAGGCGCGGCTGCTCGAGCCGGCCACCTGGTTCGCGGCGCCGAGCGCGGCGTTCGTCCGCGCGCCGATCAATCCGCGGGTCTACGGCCTTCCCTACCAGGAGCCGTTCCGCGGTCCCATCGACTGGGTGGACGCGCTCAGCGGCTACACCGGCCTGGCGGCCTTCGCGGGCGCCGCGGTGGCCCTCGCCGCCTGGGGCCCCCGGGCCGGCCGCCGCCTGCGGCGCGCCCTTCCCTGGCTCGGTTTCGTGGTCCTGTCGCTGCTGCTGTCCGCCGGCTTCGTGCCGTTCGCGCGCCTGCTCCAGGCGGTGCCGGCGCTGCGGCTGCCGGCCTACACCCGGCTGCTGCCGGTCGCCTGCCTGGCGCTGGCGGTGGCGGGAGGCTTCGGCACCGACCTGCTGCTGCGCCGGCGGCTGCCGGTGGGCGAGCGGGTGCGCATCGCCGCGGCCTTGGAGATCGCGGCGGTGGTCAGCCTCGGGGCCGATTCGTCGCCCTACGTGTTGCTGCTGTGGGGTTTGATCGCGGCGGCGGCGTTGCTGGCGCCGTGGCGCAGGGAGGCGGCCTTGGCGGCGCTGGCGCTGGCGCTCGGGCTGGACCTGGCGCCCTGGGCGCAGCGCCTGCTGCCGCGCGGCCAGCCGGCGCTGTTCTACCCGTCGAACGCGCTCACCGCGGCGCTCGCCAAGGAGACCGCCGGCGACCTGCCCGTTGCGGCCGAGGCTGGCAGCCGGCTGCCGCCACCACAAACCCAGGCCGGGGGCGGTGCGGTGGGGCAGCATGGCGGCCGCCGCGAGGTGGCGGAGGCCGGCGGCGGGGGCACGGCTGGCGCATGGCGGGCCGTGGGGGTCTCCAAGCTGGTCTACCCGTCGCTGCTGGCGGCCTACGGCATCGCCGACGTGCGCCCCGACAACGTCCTGGCGCCCGCCGCCTACCTGCGGGTGCTCGACGCCGCGTTCGGCTTCAACCCCGACCTGACCAATTACTACGCCGCCTTCGGCCACCCCGACCATCCGTTGCTCTCCTTCCTGGGGGTGCGGGCCGTGGTCGGCAACGTCTGGGAGCCGCGGCCGCGCACCCTGGTGCAGGTCGCGGCCCCGGCAGCCCTGCCCTTCCTGGTCTTCCGCAACCCGCGCGCCTTGCCGCGGTGGTTCGTGCCGGCGGCGGTCGAGGCCATCGAGCGGCCGGCGCTCGACCGCTGGATCGCCACGCTCGCCGACCCCGGGCGGGTGGCGGTCTTCCGCGACGAGCTTGCCGGTGCCGGCCTCGATGCCGCTGGCGCCGCCGGCGTCGGCAGCGCCGCTGCGATCGGGAGCGCCGCCGCAGGGGAACCGGCGGGTGCCGTCCGGGCGCCGGCGGACCTGGTCGGCGGGGGCCGGGGTTTGGGACCGTTGCCGGTCGCCGTCGTTGCCGCCCGGGCGCTCGCCGGGGCGCCGGGACGGGCGCTGCTCGCGGTGCCCGGCGCGGGCGTGCGCCTCCTCGCCACCTCGATCCTGGGGCCGGCGGGTTGGCGGGCGCGTGCCAACGGCGGCCGGCTGCTTTCCGAGCTGACCGTCGACGGCGCTTTTTTGGGAGTGGTGGTGCCGGCGGGGGTGTCGCGCGTCGAGCTCGTCTACCGGCCCCCGGGTCTCGTCGCCGGCACGGTGCTGGGGATCCTGGCGCTGCTCGCCGTCCTCGCGCTGGCGGTGGTCGGTCGGCGCGGCCATCTTACGAAGCCCACCGCTCGAGGCCACCGCCGCATTCCGCGAC
>DATKFK010000710.1:0-3566 GCA_035544375.1 Thermoanaerobaculia bacterium | reverse complement strand
CCCGGGCGGCGAGGTGCTGACCGGGCTGGTGGCCAACGGCCGGCCGGAGGTCGAGGATGGCGAGCGGGCGCTGGGGCTGTTCCTCAACACCCTGCCGCTGCGGCTGCGGCTGGCCGCGGGCAGCTGGGCGGACCTCGCCCGTGCCGCCTTCGCCGCCGAGCTCGCGGCGCTGCCGCACCGGCGGCTGCCGCTGGCCGAGATCCAGCGCCGCGAGAGCGCCGGCGCGCCGCTCTTCGAGGCCATCTTCAACTACATTCACTTCCACGCGCTGGAAGCGCTCGCGGCCACGCCGCGGATCGAGGTGCTCGCGGCGCGCACCGCGGCCGAGACCCACTACCCGCTGGTCGTCCACCTGAGCCGCGCGCCGCTGGGTGGCGGCGAGCTGGCCGTCTTCCTGCAGTACGACCCGTCGCGGCTTCACCCGGCGCAGGGACTGGCATGCGCCGATCTCTACGTCCGCGCCCTCGAAGCGCTGGCGCAGGACCCGGAGCTGCCCTGGTCCGCGGTCCTGTTGAACGACGCTGAGCGCCACCAGCTGGTGGTGGAGTGGAACGCGGGACGCGCGGGGCCGGACGGGCTGGCGGGAGCGGTGGGAATGGCAGGGACGGCGCCGTGCCTGCATGAGCTGTTCGCGGCGCAGGCGGCGCGGACGCCGCAGGCGGTGGCGGTGGTCTGCGAGGGCGAGCACCTGAGCTACGGCGCGCTGGCGGCGCGGGCCGGGCGGCTGGCGGCACGCCTGCGCCGGCTCGGCGTCGGGGCGGAGACGCGGGTGGGCCTGTGCGTCGAGCGCTCGCTGGCGATGGTCGAAGGCATCGTCGGCATCCTCGCGGCGGGCGGGGCGTACGTGCCGCTCGATCCGGCGTATCCCGAGGAGCGGCTGCGCTTCATCCTCGACGATGCCGGGCTGCGGGTGCTGCTCACCCAGAGGCGGCTGCGCGGCGCGTTGCCGGCGCTCGCGGCAGCCACGGCGGCGCCGGGATCTGCCGGGGCCTCCGCGGGTGGCGTGCTGGTGATCGAGCTCGACGGCGGCGAGGGCACCGCCGCCACCTCTGCGCTCGCCTCCACCGCAACCGCAACCGCCACCGCCGCGGCGAGCGCCGGCAATCTCGCCTACGTCATTTATACCTCGGGCTCGACCGGCCGTCCGAAAGGAGTGGGGATCAGCCACGGCAACGTGACGCGGCTGTTCGCGGTGGCGGCGGAGCTGTTCGACTTCGGCCGCGAGGACGTGTGGACCCTGTTCCATTCCCACGCCTTCGATTTTTCGGTCTGGGAGCTGTGGGGAGCGCTGCTGCATGGCGGCCGGCTGGTGGTGGTGCCGTACTGGGTGAGCCGCTCGCCGGCGGCGTTTCGCGAGCTGCTGGCACGCGAGCGGGTGAGCGTGCTCAACCAGACGCCTTCGGCGTTCCGCCAGCTGGCGGCAGCCGACGGCGAGGCGCCGGCGGGCGAGGCGCTGTCGCTGCGCTGGGTGGTCTTCGGCGGCGAGGCGCTGGACCCGCGCAGCCTGAGCCCGTGGTTTGCGCGGCATGGCGACGCGGTGCCGCGGCTGGTGAACATGTACGGCATCACCGAGACCACGGTGCACGTGACCTTCCGGCGGCTGCTGGCGGAGGACGCGGGCACCGCGGGGTGGGGGGCGCCGAGCGTCATCGGCCGGGCGCTGCCGGACCTGTCGCTGGCGGTGCTCGACCGGGAGCGGGAGCCGGTTCCAGTGGGGGTCGCCGGAGAGCTGCAGGTGGGAGGTGCGGGGGTGGCGCGGGGCTACCTGGGGCGTCCGGAGCTGACCGCCGAGCGGTTCGTGCCCGACCCCTGGGGGCGTGCCGGGCCCGGAAGCCGGTTGTACCGGTCGGGCGATCTGGCGCGCTACCTGGCCAACGGCGATCTCGAGTACCTGGGGCGGACGGACCACCAGGTCAAGGTGCGCGGGTTCCGGATCGAGCTCGGCGAGATCGAGGCGGCGCTGGCCGAGCATCCCGCGGTGGGCCAGGCGGCGGTGGTGGCGCGGCGCGACGGCGACCCGGGATCGGCGGCGGGGACGGCGGCGGCAGGGGCGGCAGGGGCGGCAGGGGGGAGCGGGGCGGGGTCGGAGCCACGGCTGGTGGCGTACTTCGTGGCGGCCCCCGCGGCCGGGGCGCCGCCTGGTCTCGAGGAGCTGCGGGGCTGGTTGCGCCAGCGGCTGCCCGAGCACATGCTGCCGGCGGCGTTCGTGGCCCTGCCGGCGCTGCCGCTGACGGCGCACGGCAAGATCGACCGTGCGGCGCTGCCGGCGCCCGAGCAGGGCCGCTCGGAGCTGGCCGGCGCCTACGTGGCGCCGCGGCCCGGGGTGGAGCGCGAGCTGGCCGAGATCTGGGAGCAGGTGCTGCGGCAGGAGCGGGTCGGCGCCGCGGACAGCTTCTTCGCCCTGGGCGGAGACTCGATCCTGAGCATCCGGGTGCGGGCGCTGGCGGGCGAGCGCGGACTGCACTTCGAGCTGCAGGACCTGTTCCAACACGACACGGTGGGAGAGCTGGCGCGGGTGGCGCGGCGGGCGGCGGCCGAGGCGGCGCCGGCGCTGGCGCCGTTTGCGCTGCTCGCGGCCGCGGACCGCGAGCGGCTGCCCGCCGAGGTGGAAGACGCCTTCCCGCCGTCGCTGCTGCAGCTGGGCATGCTGTTCCACAGCCAGCGCGAGGCCTCCTCGACGGCGTACCACAACGTCAGCAGCTTCGTGCTGCGGGGGACGCTGGCGCCGCGGGCGCTGGCGGCGGCGGTGCGGCGGCTCGGGGCGCGGCACCCGCTGCTGCGCACCGCCTTCGACGACCTGCACTTCACCGAGCCGCTGGCGCTGGTCTACCGGGAGGCGCGCATTCCGCTGGCGATGGTGGACCTGCGGGGCCTGCCGCCGGCGGCGCGCGAGCTGGCGATGGCGGCGCGCTTCGCGGCCGAGCGGCGGCGGCGCTTCGATTGGCGGCGGCCGCCGCTGCTGCGGCTGTGGGTGAGCGCGCTGGCGGCCGACAGCTTCGAGCTGGGAGTGGCCGAGCACCACGCGATCGTCGACGGCTGGAGCTACGCCACGCTGCTGGCGGAGCTGTTCACGCTGTACTTCGCCGAGCTGGGCTGGGGGCCGGAGCCGGCGGCGGCACCGGGGGCGGTGTTTCGCGGCTTCGTGGCGCTCGAACGGCAGGCGATGGCCTCGGCGGCGAGCCGACGCTACTGGCACGAAGCGCTGGCGGGGCACGCCTTCCTGGCGCTGCCGCGCTGGCCGCGCCGGGCGGCGGCAACGCCGGCGGCGGAGACCGGGGAGGCGGGGGTGGAAGCGCCTGCGGCGGGAGCGATGCGCGAGCATACGCGCCTGGTGCCCGCGGCAACGGTGGCGGCGCTCGGCCGCGCCGCGGCGGCATTGGGCGTGCCGCAGAAGAGCCTGCTCTTCGCCGTCCACCTGCGGGTGATGGCGCTGCTCGGCGGCAGCGGCCCGGGCGGCGAGGTGCTGACCGGGCTGGTGGCCAACGGCCGGCCGGAGGTCGAGGATGGCGAGCGGGCGCTGGGGCTGTTCCTCAACACCCTGCCGCTGCGGCTGCGGCTGGCCGCGG
>DATKFK010000709.1:0-3705 GCA_035544375.1 Thermoanaerobaculia bacterium | reverse complement strand
TGCCAGACCCTGACCTGCAAGCGGTGTGGCACCTCGTAGACGATCTCCGAGTGCAGGACCGGCACGCGCTGCTGGAAGAACCAGGGTTCGAGGAAGTAGATCGAGTCCCACTTGACGCTGTACCGATAGTCGAGGATCGCGCCCACCTGCACGGCCGGGAAGGCGACGGAGGTGACGTAGTAGCGCCGTGCGCGCGAGGTGGTGCGCTCGAAGGCGGCATCCTTGGGAACGGGCACGATGGCGCCGTCGGGCAGGATGGTGCGGCCCTCGAAGCTCTGCAGCCGCACGCCGCCGCTGTGCACGATCTGCACGTTGCCCTGTTCCTTCCCGGCCTCGGTCAGGATCTTGATCCGCTTCCAGACCACCAGCTCCGAGGACGGTTCGTGGCGTGCGGGATCCATCATGTGGAGATCCCCCTTGCTGAACAGCACCACCGCCGGGGCGTTCGGCTGGCCGGCGACGGCGGTCAGCGCGCGCTCCTCGGGAGTGATCGGCGGATAGTCCTCGGCCGCGGCCCTGCCGGCCGAGGCCAGGGCGAGAGCGAGAGCGACAGTCAAAGGCGCGGCGGCGCCTAGGCAGCGTTGGAGCATCCTCGTTGCCTCCTTCCGGACAGCAGTGGCAAGCTGAGGTTCTATTCTATCGCAAATACCCCTTTTGATCCGTCAACAGGCCCAGCTCGCCGTAGAGCCGACCCCAGGCGGAGGCCGCCGCCGCCGCGGTGGCGGCGACGGCGAGTCCCGGCGGCCGGGACGGGGTGATCGCGGGCGCCGGCAGCGCCGCGGCCGGCGGCGGCGCGTCGAGGCGCCCGTCGAGGAGGTCGGCGATCAGGGTTGCCAGGGCGCTGCCGCCCGCCGCCGGATCGTCCGCCAGGGGGGCCGCGAGCAGCAGGCCGGAGCCGGCGGCGGCGATGCGCTCGGCGGGGGCGCCCAGGTCGAAGGCGACCACCGGCACGCCGGCGGCCGCGCACTCGTCCAGGACCAGCCCGTACGACTCCGGCACGACCGAAAGCAGCAAGGCGAGGTCGACGCGGTCGCGGCCGAGCAGCGCCGGCAGGGAGCCGGCGCGGTAGTAGCCGCGCACCCGCAGGCCGGGGAGGCGGCGCCAGCGGGCGAGGATCTCGGGGTCGCCGCCGCCGTACGCGGAGAGGCGGGGGTGCCGGCCGGCCGCCGCCAGCCGCCGCACCGCCGCCTCGAAGACCAGCGCTCCCTTGTGGGGCTGGACCGCCCCCACCCAGGCGATGTGGCGCGGGGAGCGCGGCGCGCGGAGGGTGGGCGGCCCGGAGGCAGGCGGAGCCGAGCGCGGCCAGGCGGCGGCAGGCGAACCGGAGCGGGGCAAGCTGGAGCCGGGCACGCCGCGAGCGCATGACCCGGCCGGCGCGATCACCCGCGCGGCAGCGCCGCCGGCGCCGGCGAACAGCTCGCCGTGGGCGCGGGCGAGGAAGGAAGAGGGGTAGACGACGGCGGCGGCGCTGGCCAGCAGCCGGCGCGCCACCTCGCGCCGGCCCTCCTGGTAGCCGGGCTCGAGCCGGGGGGCGCTCCGGCCCAGGCAGCGGGCGCAGCGCTCGGCATCGCGCGAATAGTGGCAGAAGCTCGGCGGCGTCCGAGCGGGGGGCGGCGCCGCCGCTTCGAGCAGGTGCGGCCGGGGGCAGAAGGCGGCGAAGTCGTGCACCGCCAGCACCAGGGCCGTGCCCGCCCGGGACAGGCGCAGCAGCGATGCGAGCGGCATCCCCGCCAGCCCCTCGACCGCCAGCGCCGCCGCGCCGCACTGCGCCGCCGCCCAGCGCACCGCGCGCTCGAGCCCGGGATCGTCGAGCGCCATGGCCGGCAGCGGCTCGCGCGCTTCCGGGCCGGGTGAGGCCGCGGCGGCCGGCGCGAGTCCGCCCACGTGGCGCGGCGGTCCGGCGCCGGCAGGCCGGGCGCCCCCGGTTGCCGGCGGCAGGTACAGGGCGCGGCGCATCGTGCCGTCTTGCAGCTCCAGCCGGTGGCCGCCGCCGGCGGCCGCCGGCTCCGGGTAGAGCAGGGCCACCGGGCGCAGCGCGGCCTCGGCCTCGAGCCGCCACAGCAGCTGGGCCTGCACGCCGCCGAGGCGGGGCGCCGGCGCCGCGGCTGCCAGGTTGAGGACGGCGGCGCGGAATCCCGGCGGCGCCGCCGCGGCAGGCCGGAAGGAGCGCCGCCGCCGCGCCTCGGCGAGGCGGTCGCGCAGCCGGTCGGCGACGCCCGCCGCGCCTTCGGCCCGCAGCACCCGCCAGACCAGGCCCGCGTTCACCGCGGCGCCTCGCCGCCGCCGGGCGGCCTGCCGGCCACCAGGCGCAGGTAGATCTCCTCGATCTCCTCGGCGTGCTCGTCGGCGCCCTTGACCGGCGGCAGCCGGCGCCGCCAGCGCTCCAGCAGCTCCGGCCCGGCGATCAGCCGTTCGATCCACCGCCGCAGGTCGGCCGCATCGCCGGGCGCGAACAGCGCCCCGGCGCCTTCCTCGGCGTCTCCCGGGAACAGCTCCTGAAGCGCGCCGCGCCGGCTGGCGAGGACGGGCACGCCGTGGTGGAAAGCCTCGCGCGCCACCAGGCCGAACGACTCGAGCCCCAGGGAAGGCACGATCAACACGTCCATCGCGGCGAAGACCTCGGCCTTGCGCTCCTCCGCGAAGCGGCCGGCGAGCGTCACCGCCGGAACGTCCGCGCCATGGGGGCCATCCGAGCCATGCGGGCTATCCGCGCCATGCGGCCTATTCGAGCCATGCGAGCCATCCAAGCCATCCGCGCAGCTCGGCTCGCCAGGGCCGGCGCTCTGCCGGCGGTCCACTGCAGTGCCTGTAAGGCCGCCCAGGTCGGCTCCCAGCGCCGCCAGCTCGCGGGCATAGTCGGGGGCGATCGCCGGGTCGCCCCACAGGGTCAGGCGCGCCGCTCGCGGGTCGATGCCGGCGAAGGCCTGAACCGCCACGTGGATGCCCTTGTGGGGCAGCATCGAGCCGATCACCGCGAAACGCAGCGGCGGCGCCCCCGGCCCGCTCGGCCGGAGCGCCGCGGGGGTCAGCTCGATGCCATAGGGCAGCACGGAGACCGGGTCGTCGGGCCGCAGCAGCCCGAGGCGCAGGTAGCTGTCGTGGATGAAGCGGGACGGCATCACGTAGGCGTCGGCCGAGCGCAGCGCGCGGCGGGTGACGGCGGCGCGGTAGCGATGGAGCAGGCGGTTCCAGGCGGCGGCCGGCGGCAGCCCGGTCAGCGGCAGGCAGGCGGCGCACTTGGCCGCGGCCGGTCCGCTGCACGCGCGCCGGGCACGGTCGCACAGGTTGGCGCGCGCGCAGGGTGTCCACCAGTCGTGGACCTGGTAGAGCAGGGGGATGCCGCGGCGGCGGACCATCGCCGGCAGGCTGGCGGCGTGGCCGGCGAGGTGGTGGACGTGAACCAGCTGCGGCCGCGTCTCGGTCAGCAGGCGTGCCAGCTCGCGCTCGACCGGGCGGCTGGCCAGCGAGTTGCGCGACCGGGGATCGCGTTCGTCGAAGTTGCGCACCAGCAGGCGGACGCGGGCGCCGGCGTCGAGCAGCTCGAGCGCGTCGCCCAGGTCCCGCGCCGGATCGGCGATGCGGCTGAGCACCGTGACCTCGCGGTGCCGGGCCTGGCGGCGCGCCAGCCAGGCGGCGTAAATCTCGGTGCCGGCATGGTTCCAGGGCGGCCAGCCATGGACCACGTGCAGCACCCGAGCCGGCGAG
>DATKFK010000708.1:0-6386 GCA_035544375.1 Thermoanaerobaculia bacterium | reverse complement strand
CGGTTTAGTTGATGCCGGTCGTTCATCATGGCGGTTTGATCGCCGCCATTGAAGAGTGAGAAGCGAAGCGCTATCCCTAGTAGGCCCAACTCCAGGGCAGCTAGATTTTCCATCAGTAGGTCGAGCTTGTCTTCAATATCGGTGAGTGCGATCAAGCCATTTCGCGCTTCCTTGATCGCCGTGAAGTCATCCAAGGTAAGGTGCACCTGTGGGTGGCCTCCGGCCGCGAGCCGCGTGAGGCAATATCTTGTTTCTGGTTGCGCCATCATCCCATCGCTCCTGAAGTCTGCCCTGCCTACAGGCTAGCACAGTAAGACAATTGAGAATAACGAAGCACCCTTATTGGCCCCATGAGAGTTAGCCCCTCTCTGCGAGAGGGGGCTGGTGGGCTAATCGCGGCCGTTCCTCGGCGACGCCATTACTCCCCGGTAAACTCAACCGGGTTGTGCCACCGGCGATAGAAGTAGAGGCGGATCTTGGCGAAGAGGACATCCGCCGTTCTGAGCTCCAAGGTGTTCTCGAGGAGAAGCCAGGCGGTCGAGGCGTAGCGGTGAACGCCCCAGGCTCCGAGGATCGAGTAGACCTCGGCCGAGAGGCGGATCGCCGTAGCGTGGCTCCCTTGAGCGACATAGGTTTCCGCCAGGTCGATCGAGGTCATGACAAACTTGTAGTGGAGATCGCGCTCGCGAAAGGCGTCCCAGGTCTGGCGGAAGATATGGGCCGCCTCATCGAGGTGTCCCAAGGAGCGAGCAATCTTTCCTTCGAGCCAATGAAGCCGAAGCTGCGTCCAGTCGTCGGGGAACTGCTTATAGAGCGGGCGCGAGCGGTCAAGGAGGGCAAGGGCTTCCTCCGGGCGCCCGGCGTCCGAGAGGAAGTGGGCGAGGTCATGCTGCGCGCAGAGTTCAAGCCGCGGCTCCCGAGAGGCGTTGATGAGTTCCACCGCCCTCCGCAGGTAGCCGATCGCCCGCTCGGGATTGGCGTAGCCGATTGCATCTCCCATCTTGATCAAGGTCCGCCCCTGCATGTGGAGGTCACCCGCCGACTCGTAAATCTTCAGGGCCTCTTCGAGGACGGACTCAGCGGTCTCGAACTCGCCCATCATGCGGATGTACGAGGCATCGAAGGCGATGATGGTGGCCCGTTCAAGTGGGTCTCCCGTCCCTTCGTCGTTCAAGCGCCAGGCTTCGTTGATGGCCTCTCTCGCGCCCGGGAAGTCTGATGCTAGGCGCCGGGCGTTCCCGAGGATGGCAAAGCCCTTGGCTCGCATCTCCGTCGCCGCATCCTCGCCCCCGACCGACCGGACGTCGAGGATCTCCGAGATGGAGAGAGCGAGCTCGACAATGTTCACCGCTTCCCGAGGGTCCATGCGGCTGTAGGCATGGCAGGCGTCGAGGAGCGCCCGGTAGAAGCCCCAATGGTGGTAGTCGCAGTCTGCCGTGACCAGGCTCTCCGCTCCTCTGGCAGCAGATCCTCGATCGAGGCCACTGGCCCCATCCCCGGTGCCGCTCGATGGCGATGCGCCGCTCTTCCTTGGTGGTGAAGGAGAAGAGAGCCTCGAAGGCTTCCGTATAGGCTGCCAGAGCTTCCTAACGCCTCCCTTCGCATCTTCGTATAATTGACACAGCGCTCGATTCTTCGGTAATTTAGCGAAGGCGCTGAAGATGTTGTACCGGCAGGGTCTCCCCTGGAAAGGAGGTTCTATGCCAAGACCCCTGCGCACTCGGTATCACCTTGTCTTCCTCCTCGTCGTCCTCTCCTCTCTCGCTTCCCGAACGAGCGCATGGGCGGCCGGCCCTCCCACGACCGGCAGTCTCCGTATCCTCTGGCAGCAGGAACTGCCCCCCTATCCGAGCGGCCCGGCCCTCGATATCCGCTGGGCGAGCGATAGCTCCGTCTTCCTGGCCTGGTCGAAGGAGGGCGTCTTCGAGGTAGCGCTCGACGGGAAGTTCTCCCCGGTGCGGGCCGTGATCCCCGATCCCGAGCACCACTTCCGCGGATACGAGATCCTCGCCACCTCGCCCGAGTACATCGTCACCTCCTCCCAATTCAAGTCGATGGCTTTTCGGCCGCGAGCCCTTCAGCCAACGGGCCTGGTCGCCATCAAGAAGGTTCCGGTGGGAATCGTGGAAGGAATGGATATCTCCGGCCACGAACTTGCACTCCTGGGAAACCCGGCGATGCTTCCCGCTCCCAAAGGGGCGGTCGCCTGGTTGGGGGACCTCTCCGAGCACCCCGAAAAAGACCTCAAACCCTTGCCGGTCTTAGATCGAGGGGCGAGTAACCCCGAGACGTGGGATGGCCGGAGTCTTGCCAACTGCTCTACCTTGGAAGTCGGGGCGATCCGCTTCCTTCCCGATCGCTCGCTCCTGGTCGTCCCCGGCTTTGAGCCGGGAGCCTTTCTCTTCAGCTCTGGCGGACGACTTCTCCGCTCCTGGGATGCTGCGGCCCTGGGGCTTGACACCTCTCCCGACTGCGCCACGATGACGAAGGACGAGAAGAGCAAGCTTGCCATGTCGATTGCCGCCCGGTTCGACTTCCTGAACAAGCACCGGGTCCTGGACGACATCCTGCCCCTAGCAGCAGGCCCCGGCCTCCTCATCCGCTTCGTCGAGAACGATAAGATCCATTGGGAGCTTCGAGTGCTGGAGTCAGGCGAGCGAATCTCCACCTTCCAAGTTCCTTTTGTGGGCGAGCTGCCGTATGAGCGGCTTCGCGGGGATGTCCGCGTAAACAAGATCGTCCTCCTGAAAGCAGCGCATGGCTTCGACTTCACCAAGAAGTCGCCCTTTACCTCGGACCTGGTAGTGGTCGCCGAGCTGCCGCGGGCGGCACAAGCGACGGCAGAGAAAGGAGGTGGACGATGAAACGACGTTCCCACCGTGCCGGATTGGTGCCCCGATCCAGATCCCACGATTCCGCCACCGGACAGTCCCCCTCCAGGGGACCAGAACCCCGGCGGGACGGGCGATGACGGCAACAGCGGGACTGATCCTGGCGATGGAGGTGGAGGCGGCGGCTACGGCGGCCCCTACTACTACACCGCGATTCATCTTTCCTATCTCTACCCGGTCACTCCTCACCGTCCGTACAACCCTCGCGTTCCTTAGCAGCGTCCGCGCCTCGGCAATTCTCTCGCCTTTCTTCGGCGGCCGGGGGCGCGCGCCGTGCCTATCGCGATGAGGAGAGCGTGCACACTGAACGCACGTAGAGGGCCCGGGAAGGAGGTATCATGCGGACGCTTTTGCCCGCCCGCGACGTGCAGGCGGGTGACACAAGTGGTGACACAGGAGACGAAAAAGCCAGCAAAAGCCGGGGGATGGCCATCATTGTGGTGGCATGGCGCTTGCGTCGATCGAGATGCGGCAACCTGTGCCTTGCGCGCGCCGTTCCGGGCTCGGGATCGAGCGCGCAACTGGCAAGCGGAAGTACGGACTTTCAACAGGAGAAATAAGATGGCAACGAGCAAGGAGAGAGACAAGGAGCACGGCGAAGGGCAGCTCGCGATGCACACACCCGCGATCGTGTCGCAGCAGGAGTGGGAGGCTGCGCGCAAGCAGCTCCTCGTGAAGGAGAAGGCCTTGACCCGCTCCCGTGACTCGTTGGCCGCCGAACGCCGGCGGATGCCGTGGATGGCGGTGGAGAAGAAGTACGAGTTCGACGGGCCCAAGGGCAAGGTGAGCCTGCTCGACCTGTTCGAGGGCCGCCGTCAATTGATCGTCTATCGCGCCTTCTTCGAGCCCGGGGTGTTCGGCTGGCCCGAGCACGCCTGCCGCGGCTGCTCCCTTGGGGCCGATCAGGTTTCCCACCTGGCCCATCTGAACGCCCGGGACACCACGCTCGCGTACGCCTCGCGCGCTCCACAGAAAGACATCGAGCGCCTGAAGGCACGAATGGGTTGGGAGATGCCGTGGTACACCATCACGGACAGCTTCGACGCCGACTTCGGCGTGGACGAGTGGCATGGCCACAACGCATTCATCCACGACGGCGAGCGGGTGTTCCGCACATACTTCATCAACGACCGCGGCGACGAGGCGATGGGGTCCACGTGGAGCTACCTCGACATCACGCCGCTGGGCCGTCAGGAGACCTGGGAGGACTCGCCGGCGGGTTACCCCCAAACCCCGCCGTACAAGTGGTGGAACTGGCACGACAACTACCAAGCCGAGGCCTCGCCTGACCCGAAGTGGGTCGAGGTGTCCGACGCTGGAGAAGCCGCCTTCCGCAAGGACGACGCAGAGGTGAAAGCCTGACCGAGGTCGGCCAGGGAGAGGAGGGGCGGAGCCAACAGCCGGCCCAGGGCAGGACCATCGCTCCCAACCCAAGTCGGTCTATCTTCAGCACTCGGTTGAGCTCTGCTGAGTGGAGATCAAGGAGCGGGGAGGAGATATCATGCGGATGCGCGGCCTCTAGCAGCTGGCGTCCCTTCATGCTCACCGCGCCCTTGCGCCCCTGCCACCCATGAGCCAGACGATCTCCTCGCCCGTCAGGGTACGCTTCGCGCCGTCGCCCACCGGCTTCCTCCACGTCGGCGGCGCCCGCACCGCGATCTACAACGAGCTGCTGCGCCAAAGTGCCGGCGGCGCCTTCGTGCTGCGCATCGAGGACACCGACCGGGAGCGTTCCGACGCGGCGATGACCCGCCAGATCCAGTCGGCGCTGGCCTGGATCGGCATCGTCTGGGACGAGGGGCCGTTCCTGCAGAGCGAGCGCCTGGCTCGTCACCGCGAGCGTGGCGTGGAGCTGCTGGCGGCCGGCCGCGCCTATCGCTGTTTCTGCACGCCGGCGCAGCTCGAGGCGCAGCGCGCGGCGGCGCAGAAGTCGGGGCAGGCGTTCAGTTACCCGCGCACCTGCCTGGGCCTGGACGCCGCGGCGGCCGGCGCCCGGGTGGCCGCCGGCGAGCCGTTCGTCGTGCGCTTCCGCATGCCGGACGACCACATCCGCTTTCACGACCTGGTGCGCGGCGACATGGATTTCCCGCCGGATGCCCTGGACGACTTCATCCTGCTGCGGTCGGACGGCTCGCCGACGTACCACATGTCGGTGGTCTGCGACGACATCGACATGGGGATCACACACGTCGTCCGCGGCGAGGATCATCTGTCGAACACCCCCAAGCACATCCCGCTGTTCCAGGCGCTGGGCGGCCAGGTGCCGGTCTTCGGCCATCTGCCGTTGATCCTGGGGCCGGACAAGAAGCGGCTCTCCAAGCGTTCCGGTGCCACCTCGGTCGAGGAGTTCCGTGCCGAGGGCATCCTGCCGCAGGCCCTGTACAACTACCTGGCGCTGCTCGGCTGGAGCCCCGGAGGTGACCGCGAGATCCTGTCGCGCGCCGAGATGATCGCCCTCTTCTCGGTCGATCGCCTCAACGCTTCGCCGGCGGTGTTCGACCGCGAGAAGCTGACCTGGGTGAACGCACAGTACCTCTCGAACTTGCCCCTGGCCGAGCTGCTGCCGTATCTGCGGCCTTTCCTCGCCGAGGTGGGGCTTGCCGGTCCTGGGCTGGCCGGGGCGGACAGCGCCGCGGATGCCGGCGGAGAGGTCGATCCGGCAAGACTCGCGGCGGCGATCGAGCTCCACCGCGGCCGGGTCCGCACGCTCAAGGAGCTGGCGCAGGTGGTGGTTCCCTACTTCCGCGACCGCATCGACCATTCCCCTGACGCCATCGCCAGGTTCGCGGCCGACCCCGCCCTGGCCGGGCATCTGGCCGCGCTCCGGGAGCGCTTCGCGAGCCTGCCGGCGTTCACCAAGGAAGCCCTGGAAGCGGAGCTGAGGGCGGTGGCCGGCGAGCGGGGCATCAAGGCCGGCGCGCTCATCCACCCGACCCGCGCCGCCCTGTCCGGCAGCCAGGCGGGCCCGCCGCTCTTCGACCTGGTGGAGGTCATGGGCCGCGAGGCCGCTCTGCGCCACCTGGACCACCTGATCGAGGACCTGAGCAGGCCGACCGCCGGCGCGCTGGCGGAGCCGGCGGGGGCCGTGTCCGGGGAGCCCCAGGGCGCCACGACGCCCGGTCCGTCCCACTCGCCGCGGGGTTGACCCGCAAAACCCGTTCGGCTACGCTCTTGCGTCGTCCTTCCTGGGAGGTCGTTCAATGGTAGGACATGCGGCTCTGGACCGCAGAATCGGGGTTCGAGTCCCTGCCTCCCAGCCAAGCCGTCCTTTTCCTGCCTGAGTCCTAAGTCGCTGATCTGTCAGCACCTTTCTCCACTTTGGCTAGAAGGCCGCGTCCCACCTGAAGGCGGGTCCGCTCTGCTAGAGTAGGTACCTGATGAGTAGTCCCGTCCTGGAAGAGTATCGAGAGCGAATTCTTGAGTTGGCGGCACGCCGCGGGGCGAGCAACGTGCGCATCTTCGGCTCCCTAGCGCGGGGCGAGGGCAACAAGGAGA
>DATKFK010000707.1:0-3169 GCA_035544375.1 Thermoanaerobaculia bacterium | reverse complement strand
ACCAGCCATCCATCACCATCGCGCGGAGCTGGCCGATCGACTCGATGGGCAAGGAGTTCGTGCCCATCCTGGCGATCAGCGCGGGAAGCGCCTGCGTCAAGCGTCAGCATCTCGGACCGTTCGGGCGCAACCAGTACTTCGTCATGTACCAGCGGGCAGGCGACATCATCGTGCGCTCCAGGTGCCTGGGAGACCAGGGATTCGCCTTCGTCGCGCACAACGACATCGTTATCTAGCTCGGCCACGGGACAGGGGACACTGGCAGCACGCTCGCCATGGCGGAAACCCCCAGCGCTGCCAAGCAAGTGGCCGAAGGCCTGCGCTCCATCTTGGAGCGCATCGGCGCGTTCTTCCACATTTTTGACCTTTCCTTCTTCGTTTCTGGCTCTTTGACCTTCGGCGCGCTGGCCTTCCTGTATGTCATGGCCGGCGCACCGCGGAAATTTCCCTTCGCCGACTGGGTGGGCGTCATTGCGCTGGTCGTGTGCTGCTACGTCTGTGGCCTCATTTCGTTTGCCGCCGGCCGGGCGGTGAACGGCAGACTGTTCCGCAGCAGGACGCTCGAGACAAGGCTGGGGGAGGCGCTGTCGAAGCACAACGTGTCGAGCCCGCTGATCGACAGGTACCTGGGCAAGGCGCCGGCCGCCGCGCCCCGGGGCGACCCCTGGCGGCTCTACATACGCATGTGGGCCGAAATCGCGCACACACGCCCCCAGTCCGCGGGTTACAATCTCCTGTCGCGATACTGGGTGATGGCTGCAACCTACGACGGGGTCGCCATTTCGTTCGTGGTTTGGGCCCTTGTCGTCCTGCTCCTGGCAGACGGGGCGATTGCGCAAAGACCGTTTACCATGCTCTTCGCCGCCGGTTCGGCGGCCCTGCTATGTTGCCTGGCTTTGCTGGCCTTCAGGCAGGGCGCCAACTACTACGAGTATCAAATCGAGGACCTCGTGGCCGAGTTCGCCGTCGAGAGCGAACCTCTCCTGGGGCAGGCGGCAGCTTTTCGCAGTGATTCCCCTTCCTGAGCCGGCAGTGCCGCCTGTCCCTGCGGTATCAGCGGTATCAAGGCTCGGAGCCGCCCGCCTCCAGCGCGCGCACGGCGTCCGCGAAGCGCGCGATCGGTTCGAGGCGCTCGAGCGCCTCGATCGCGCGCTCGAGATCCAGGGCCACGTACTCGTGGATCAAGACGTTGCGGAAGCCCGGCAGGGGGAGCAGGTCGCTCACCACCTCGGGCGGGATCTCGGCGAAGCTCGCGAGATTGGCCACCGCCTGGGTGTAGTCCTCGAAGCGGAGCCCCCGCCGGGCCGACAGCTCGCCGGCGATGTCGATGACCAGCTGGCAGACGGTGAGCAGCGAGAACAGGACATCGTTGTGCAACGACAGATCCCGGCTCAGCGCGGCGGCGCCGGTGACCCGAGGCCGCAGCCCGCGCAGGTGGTCCAGATGGCGGCGCAGCTCCGTCAGCCGCTCGACGACCGGGCTCATGGCGGGGTCCGTGTCAGCGCCGCGAGCTTGAGCTGCCGCATGCGGTGCAGGAAAGGTGCCAGGTCGGCGGCACGCAGCTGGACGTCGCGCACATAGGCGTGATCGGCAGCCGCATCCGCGAGGTAGACGCGAGCGCCCGAGGTGACGATGTGCCGTCCCAGCAGCGGCGGCGCATCGTTGAGGATGACGACATCGGGCGTAGCGGGCGCCGCCAGGCCCGCCAGCTCGCCTGCCAGACGCACCCTCACCGCGAAGCGGTCACGCCGATCCGCCTTGAGGTCCCAGCGCAGCAGCACGCCGAGGTCGACGTCGCTCTCGCGATGCGCCCGCCCTTCGGCATGGCTGCCGAACAGGTAGACGGCGGCCACCCCCAGCTCGGGCCGGGCGGCGAAATAACGCTCCAGCTCGCCGGTCAGCGGCGTTCGCGGCGTCCCGGGTCCCGATGGCGGCCCGGCAGCGGTGGCATCCATGGCGGCGCTCTCCCGCCGCCAGTATAGGCTGCGCGCCCCTTGCGCCGGGCCGCGCCGCCCGGCATCATCGGGCGGTCATGGACGAGAGCTCCGGGAAGGACGGCGCGGCGGCCCCGCGGCGCCGCCGCACGGCGGACGGCCGGGGACGGCCGGGCGAGGGCGCGCGCCGGGCCGCGCTGGCGCTGCCGGCGTGGGTGGTGCTCGGGCTGTTCTTCCTGCTGCCGCTCGTCCTGATGCTGGGAGTGAGCGGCGCCCAGCGCGGCGTCTACGGCGGCTTGCTGCCGGTCCCCGACCTGCCGGCGTACCTGCGCTCCGGGGCCTTCCTGGCCAGCTATCGCCAGACGCTGCAGGCCCTTTACCTCGGCATCGCCTGGCGCTCGCTGTGGATGGCGGCGCTCACCACGGGCCTCTGCCTGGCGATCGGCTTCCCGGCCGCCTATGCCCTGGCGCTGCACGCGCCGCGCCGGCACAAGGGCCTGCTGCTGGGCCTGGTGGTGGTGCCGCTGTGGACGAGCTTCCTGATCCGGACCTACGCCTGGATGTTCATCCTGCGCAGCGAGGGGCTGCTCAACCACCTGCTCTTGGCTGCCGGCCTGATCTCCCGCCCGCTGCCGCTGCTCTACAGCGCGCCCGCGGTGATCGCCGGCCTGGTGTACGGCGAGCTGCCGTTCATGATCCTGCCGGTCTATGCCGCGCTCGAGCGGCTCGACCGCAACCTGCTCGAAGCCGCGGCCGACCTCGGCGCCGGAAGGGCCGCGGTGGTGCGGCGGGTCACCGTGCCCCTGGCGCTGCCCGGCATCGTCGCCGGAGTGGTGCTGGTGTTCGTTCCCAGCCTGGGCCAGTTCGTGGTCTCGGACCTGCTGGGCGGCGCCCACACCATGCTGCTCGGCAACCTGATCCAGAACCAGTTCGCGGTGGCGCGCAACCAGCCGTTCGGCGCCGCGCTGGCCTTCGAGCTGACCGCCGCGGTGCTGCTGCTGCTCGCCGCCGGCGCACGAATTGCCAAGCGCGCCGCAGGCGCGCGCCCGAACGATGGCGCCGAAGGCGCCCGCCCGAACGATGGCGCCGCAGGCGCGCGCCGAAACGATCGCGCCGCAGGCGCCCGCCCCGGCGCCCGCCCGGACTGGGAGCTGCCGTGACGCGGCGTCCGCCGCCGCAGGACCGTGCGCCGCGGGGCCAGCGCTGGCCGCGCCGGCTGCTGGCTGTCCACACCG
>DATKFK010000706.1:0-8465 GCA_035544375.1 Thermoanaerobaculia bacterium | reverse complement strand
CCGCCGCGCCCGCTGGCGCCGGGAAAGGCGGTGCTGATCGACAACACCGCCGAGCTGCTGGCCCGCGGCGGCCATGTCGAGGAAAGCCTGGCGCAGTATCATCGCTACACGCTGCAAGCCGTCGCCGCGCACCTGTTGTTGCCGCCGGATCTGCCGCCGGCGGCGCTTGCCGCCCGGCTGGCGCAGCTCGCACCGCGGTCCCCGGCCGGGGGGCGGGCCGGGCGCGCCGGTCCCGGCGAGCTGGCGGCGATCGAGCGGCGCATGGCGCGGCTGGGTTCCACGGCTCCGGGCAGACGCCGCGAGGAGCGCGCGGCGGCGCTCGCCCGCAGTCTCCACCGCTGGCGTTCGGAGATGACGGATGGCACTCGACAAGGCAGTTGAGCTGGGTCGCCTGATGCGCGACCGCATCGGGCAGGTGATCGTCGGCCAGGAAGAGGCCATCCAGCTGCTGCTGGTGAGCCTCATTGCCGAAGGCCACCTGCTGCTCGAAGGGCCGCCCGGCACCGGCAAGACGCTGTTGGCGCGCTGCTTCGCCGCCTGCTTGCAGCTCGAGTTCAAGCGCGTGCAGTTCACTCCCGACCTGATGCCCGGCGACCTGCTCGGCACCAGCCTGTTCAACTTCCAGACCAACAGCTTCACGCTCACCAAGGGGCCGGTGTTCACCGAGTTCCTGCTCGCGGACGAGATCAACCGCACGCCGCCCAAGACCCAGGCGGCGCTGCTCGAGGCGATGCAGGAGCGCACCGTCACCCTGGACGGCACCTCCCACCAGCTGTCGGCGGGCTTCATGGTGGTGGCGACCCAGAACCCCATCGAGCAGGAGGGCACCTACCCGCTGCCCGAGGCCCAGCTCGACCGCTTCCTGTTCAAGGTGCTGGTCGGCTATCCCAGCCGCGACCAGGAGCGGGCGATGGTCGCCACCCACGGCCAGCACACCGCGATGCCGGGGCTCGAGCGCTTCGGCCTGGCGCCGGTCGCCGACCTGCGCTTCGTCTCCTGGGTGCGCTCGGCGGTGGCGGGCCTGCGGCTGGCGGACGAAACGGTTGCCTACATCGTCGAGCTGATCCGCGCCACCCGCGAGCACCCGGCGCTGCGCTACGGCGCCAGCCCGCGCGCCGCCAACATGCTGGCGTCGGCGGCGCGCGCCGCCGCGGTCCTCGAAGGCCGGGATTTCGTGATCCCGGACGACGTCAAGGCGCTGTGGAAGCCGCTGCTGCGCCATCGCGTGGTGCTGGCGGCGAGCGCCGAAGTGGACGGCATCGGCGCCGACCAGGTGCTCGACCAGATCCTGGCGCAGGTGCCGGCACCGCGCTGACGGCGGGCGGCGAAGCGCAGCAGGCCAGAGGACACCCGATGCGCCCTACCGCCCGAGCCATCGCGCTGGCCGCCCTTGGGCTGCCGCCGGCGCTGCTGCCGGCGCTGGGCGCGGTGCGGCTGTGGATCGTCTGGCCGGTGTTCCTGGGTTTGCTGACCCTGGCCCTCGCCGCCGACGCGCGCCTTTCGCCGCGCCGCGGGCAGCTGGCGGCGACGGTCGAGCTGCCGGGGGCGATCGCGATCGGCGAGCGCGGCCTCGCGCGGCTGACGCTGCGGGCGCCCTGGCGTCTGCCGGTGATCGTCGCCGTCGATCTCTCCGACCGCCTGGTGGCGCAGCCGCGGCTGCATGGCGAGGCCAGCCTCGAGGGCGGGGTGCTGACCTGCCCGCTGCTGGCGAAGCGGCGCGGCCGGGTGGCCGTCGAGCGTCTCTGGGTGCGTTACACCGGGCCGCTCGGGCTCATCGCGCGGGTGGTGGTGATCGAGGTCGGGCGCGAGGTGCTGGTGGTCCCGGACACCCGGCCGGTGCGCGCCGCGGCGCTGCGCTTCGAGGCCGAGCGCAATGCCGGCGCCGGACAGAAGATCGAGCGCTACACCGGCGACGGCAGCGAGTTCGACTCGTTGCGCGAGCACGTCCACGGCGACGATTCCCGCGCCATCGACTGGAAGGCTTCGGCGCACCACAAGCGGCTGGTGGCGCGCCAGAATCGGGCCGAGCGCAATCACCAGGTGGTGCTTGCCGTCGACACCGGGCGGCTGATGGCGGAGCCGCTCGCGGGCGTGCCGCGCCTCGATCACGCGGCGACCGCCGCGCTGCTGCTCGGCTACGTGTCGCTGCGGACCGGCGACCGGGCGGGCCTGGCCGGGTTCGATTCCCGGCTCGGCCTGTGGCTCGCTCCGCGCTCGGGCCTCGGCGCCTTCCAGGCGCTGCAGCGCGGCGCCGGCCGTCTCGAGTATTCGTCGGTCGAGACCAATTTCACCCTCGCCCTGACCACCCTCGGCGCGCGGCTGACCCGCCGCTCCCTGGTCGTCGTGCTGACCGAGCTCGTGGACACGGTGACGGCGGAGCTGATGGTCGAGAACCTGTCCCGACTCGCCCGGCGGCACGCGGTGATCTTCGTCGCCATGCAGGACCCGGGGCTGGCCGCCCTGGCCGCCGCGGCGCCTCGGGACCTGCGGGCGATGAACCGCGCGGTGGTGGCCGCCGGCCTCCTGCGCGACCGCGAGGTGGTGCTGCGCGAGCTCGCGCAGCGCGGCATCCATGCACTCGATGCGTCGCCGCAGCGGGTACAGGCGCGCCTGATCAACACCTACCTCGAGATCAAGCGGCGCGAGCTGATATGAAACACTGGGATCGGCGCGCGAGCAGCATGCAAAGGCGCAGCGTGCAAGGGCGCGTGGAGGAGAGCGGAGTGGCAGGGGACGTCGAGGGCAAGCCAGCCGCCGGCCATTCAGCCGATACTGGAAGCCAGGAGGAATCGTGCCCGAGATCACCTTGAAATCGGCAAGGTTCCGTGGCGAGCGCGAGGCGTCTTGGCGGGAGCTCGAGCGGCTGGTCGGGGCCTTCGAGGCGCGAGGCCCCCGGAGCCTGTCGGCGGCCGAGCTCAACCGCCTGCCGGCGCTCTACCGCAGCGCCGTCAGCTCGCTCTCGGTGGCGCGGGCGATCAGCCTGGACAAGAACCTGCTGGCCTACCTGACGGCGCTCTCGGGCCGCGCCTATCTCTGCGTCTACGGCAGCAAGCGGCGGGCCGGCCAGGCGCTCGCCGAGTTCTTCCGCCGCGGCTTTCCACGCGCGGTGCGCCGGCACGCGGCGCTGGCGGCCGGCGCGATGGGACTGATGCTGCTCGGCATGGCCACGGGCTACCGGCTGACCGCCGCCGACCCCGAGCGCTACTACGACCTGGTCGCGCCCCAGCTGGCCGCCGGCCGCGACCCCAGCGCCTCGACGGCGGAGCTGCGCGCCGCACTGTACGGGGGCGAGGAGTCCGCCAAGGGCATGCTGGGCGCCTTCAGCGCCTTCCTGGCGACGCACAACGCCCAGATCGGCATCCTCTGCTTCGCGCTCGGCGCGGCGGCCGGCGCGCCGGTCGTCTACCTGCTGTTCGAGAACGGGCTGATGCTCGGCGCCATGGCTGCGCTCTACGCGTCGCGCGGCCTCGGCGCGGAGTTCTGGGCCTGGGTGCTGCCGCATGGCATCACCGAGCTGACCGCCGTCGGCCTCTGCGGCGCCGCCGGCCTGGGGCTGGGCGGAGCGCTGCTCTTTCCCGGGCGGCACACACGGTTGCAGGCGCTCGCCGCCCGCGGGCGCGAGGCGGCGCTGCTCGTCGCCGGCGCGGTCGCCATGCTGTTCGTGGCGGCGGTGGTCGAGGGGGAGTTTCGGCAGCGGGTGCACGACCCGGCGTGGCGCTGGCTGGTGGCCGCCGCCAGCCTCGGCCTGTGGAGCTGGTACTTCCTCTTCGCCGGCGCCGCGGCTGGGGCGGGCGCCGCAGCCGGAGCCGAAGCCCGGGCCGAACCTGAACCTGGCGCCGCAGCCGGGACTGGACCTGGCGCTGGCGCCGCGCTTAGAGCCGGCGCCGGCGCCGCGGCGGCGTGGCCGGACGCGGCGGCGGGCGGCGGCTGAGCGATGCGGGTCGGCAGCGCCGCGCCGGTCTTCAGCGTCATCACCCCCGAGGGGGTGCCGCTGCCGTTCACCATCGGGTCGGCCGGCTCCCGGGCGCAAGCGTTCTTCCTCGACTCGCTGGTCATCCTTGGCGGCAGCATCGCGATTTGGCTCGCCGGCGTCGCGGCGATGATCGGCGGCGCCCGCGACCTGGGCTTGGCGGCCGGTTTCCTCGGCACCTTCGCCCTGCGCAACGCCTACTTCATCGTTTGCGAGGCGCGCTGGGGCGGTCGCACGCTCGGCAAGCGGGTGGCAGGGCTGCGGGTGATCGCCCGGGACGGCGGGCCCCTGACGGCCGAGGCGGTGCTGGCCCGCAACCTGACTCGCGAGATCGAGGCGTTCCTGCCGGTCTCGGTGCTGCTCTTCGGCAGGTCGCTGGCGCCGGATCTCCCGGGATGGGCGCTGCTGCTGGCGACACTGTGGCTCTTCGTGTTCGCCTTCCTGCCGCTGGCGAGCCGGGAGCGCCTGCGCTGCGGCGACCTGGTGGCCGGGACCCTGGTGGTGCGATCGCCGGCGGCCGTGCTGCTGCCGGACCTAGCCGCCGGAGAGGCTGGCAGCGGCGGTGCCGGCGCCGGCGCGGTCGGCAGCGCCGTTGCCAGACACCGTGCCGGCGGCGATGCCATCGCCGGCGCCGCCGCGGGGCCCGTTGGGGCGGGCACCCCGGCCGAGCCGCCCGGGAGGCCGGGCTTTGCGGGAGCCTGGAAGGAGCCGCAGGCCCCGCGGACGATGGCGGCGCCACCCGCGGCGGAGGCAGACCTCTCGTTCACGCGCGAGCAGCTCGACATCTACGGTATCCACGAGCTGCAGGTCCTCGAGGAGGTCCTGCGCCGCGAAGATGCCGGCACCATCGGCGACCAGGTGGTCGAAGAGGTGGGCGCCAAGATCAAGGCCAAGATCGGCTGGCCCGCCGAGAGCGGCAGACAGGTGCCGACCGTGCGGTTCCTGCGGGCCTTTTATCGCGCCCAGCGTGCCCGCCTCGAGCAGAAGCTGCTGTTTGGCGAGCGCCAGGAGCGCAAGCGCGAGCCTGGCCGCCGAAAATGACTCTGGTACTCTTACCTTTGCGATGTCTACCGCGAACGCGCCGGCCGCAGCGGCCGGAACGACGGCCAGCCCTCTCCCGACCCTGACGAGGGCGAGAGCCGCGCCGGCGCACCGCCGCCGGCGGGCGGCCGTGCTGCTCCTGCTGGCCGCCCTGTTCGCCGTCGATCTGGCGCGCCCCCCGGCCAGCCAGGCCAGCGCCCGCCTGCTGCTGGGTGCGATCCACCTCTACCAGGCGACGCTGTCGCCGCGCCTGGGCGCCATGGGGGTGCAGTGCCGCTTCCGGCCGACCTGCAGTCACTACGCCGCGGGCGCCATCGCTCGCTACGGCGCGCTGTCCGGCAGCCTGCGGACCGCCTGGCGGCTTGCCCGCTGCGGTCCCTGGACGCGCCTGGGAACCGACGACCCACCGTAGCCGACACGGCCCAGGTTGACAAAGTGCGCCGCTGGCTACAAGCTCGACGTGGGCTGACATTTCCGGGCTGGAGCCGCGCTTGAGCAGCGACAGCATCGACTATCAGCGATTCGTCGAGGACGGCTTGCGCGAAGCCGTCCGCCGGCTGCTGGCCCAGGTCGCCGAGCAGGGGCTACCCGGCGAGCACTACTTCTACGTCGGCTTTCACACGGGCCACGCCGGCGTGATCATGCCGCGCTCCTTGCGCGACCTCTACCCCGACGAGATGACCCTCGTCCTGCAGCACCAGTTCTGGAACCTCGAGGTGGATGCCGACGGTTTCGCCGTGGAGCTGAGCTTCAGCGGCAGCCGGCAGCGCCTGACCATCCCTTTCGCGGCGCTGACCATCTTCGCGGACCCCTCGGCGGAGTTCGCCTTGCGCTTCCGGCCCCGGCTTCCGGACGCGCCCGAGGCGCCCGGAGTCTCGGCCCGGCTGCCGGGGGCGGCCGCGGCGGCCGCCGCCTCGCCGCCAGCCAGGGGCCTCGCCGCCTCGCCTGCTCCGCCGCCCGCCGGCGGTGCGCCGCCGCCGGCGGGCGCCGCCGGCAGCGCCGGCCCCGCCAGCCCGCGCTCCGGATCGGGAGACGTCATCCGCTTCGATCCCTCTCGCCGCAAGTGACCCGCCGGCAGGGGCCGGCGCCGAATATTTGCCCGCCGGCAGATGTTTGCTGTCTCGGGGTTGCCGCCGCTACGCCCAAGCCCCGTCCGGCGCCGCCGTGAGCAGAGCATCGGCCTGGCCGCCGCGACGAGCCGGCGAGATGCTGCAGCGAAAGGCTTTATGACCGATCTCGATTCAGTCGCGGCACCTGCGCCGCCCACCGCGCCCACCGCAGCCACGGCGCCCACGGCGCCGGCAACGGACGCCGCGCCGGCAACGCCGGCCGCGCCCATCGTGCCGGCGCCGCCTGTCCACCACTCGGCGCGTGCCGGCCTGTTCGGCGGCCAGGTCTCCTCCAAGCCGCGCCCGGTTTCAGGCGACGACGCGGAGGCGGCCAAGAAGCGCAAGCCGATCAAGTTCCGGGTGATCCTCGCCGACGCTGTCGAGCTGATCCGGGCGCGTCGCGGCCGGCTGGCCCTGGGGCTGGGGATCATGGCCGTCAGCCGCCTCGCCGGGCTGGTCCTGCCCGGCGTGAGCAAGCTCCTGGTGGACAACGTGATCCTCGCCAAGGGACTGGACATCGCAATGCGGATGCGGCGGCTCGAGCTGCTGGTGCTCGCCGCGGGCGCCGCGACCGTGGTCCAGGCAATCAGCTCGTTCAGCCTTTCCCAGTTGCTCGGCATCGCCGCCCAGCGCTCGATCACCGAGGTGCGCCGCCGGGTGCAGCGTCACGTCGGCAGGCTGACCATCTCGTACTTCGAGCACACCAAGACAGGCATGCTGCTGTCGCGGGTGATGAACGACGCCGAGGGCCTCAGAAACCTCGTGGGCACGGGTCTCGTCGAGGTGGTGGGCGGCGCGATGACCGCGGTCCTGGCTCTCGGCCTCCTCTTCTACTTCAACGCCCGCCTGACCTGGATCGCGCTCGGCGTGCTGTCGCTGTTCGGGTTCATCATGCTCTATGCCTTCAAGACGCTGCGGCCGCTGTTTCGCGAGCGTTCCAAGATCAATGCCGAGCTCTCGGGCCGCCTCAGCGAGACGTTCTCCGGAGTGCGGGTGGTGAAGGCCTACGGCGCCGAGGGGCGTGAGTCGCTGGTCTTCACCAAGGCGGCCCACCGCCTGTTCCGCAACGTCGCCGGGACCATGACCAGCCTGTCCTTGGTGGGGGCCGGCTCCACGCTCCTGGTGGGCGCGATGACCATCGTGCTGATGGCGATCGGCGGCCACGACATCCTGGTCGGCCGGATGACCATCGGCGACTTCTTCGCGTTCACCCTCTACCTGGGCCTGATGGTCGGTCCGGTGGTGCAGATTGCCAACATCGGCAGCCAGCTCACCGAGGCGTTCGCCGGCCTCGAGCGCATTCGCGAGATCCGCAACGAACCCAGCGAGATCGCCGGCGATGCCGCTCGCCGGCCGGTCGACCGGGTGCAGGGCACCGTCGAGTTTCGCGACGTTCACTTCGAATATCAGCCCGACGTGCCGGTCCTGCGCGGCGTCTCCTTCCGTGCCGAGCCCGGGACCTCGACCGCTCTGGTCGGCCCCTCCGGCTCCGGCAAGAGCACGCTGATCGGCTTGGTGGCTGCCTTCCACCGGCCGATCTCCGGCCAGATCCTGGTCGATGGCCGCGACCTCGCGGACCTGCGGCTGCTCGACTACCGTTCACACCTCGGGGTGGTCTTCCAGGACAACTTCCTGTTCGACGGCACCGTGCTCGAGAACATCGCCTACGCCGCGCCCGACGCCACCGTGCCGGAGATCCTGCGCGCCGCGAGGATCGCGCATTGCGACGCCTTCGTGCGGCGGCTGCCCAAGGGCTACGACACGCTGGTGGGCGAGCGCGGGGTGCGGCTCTCGGGCGGCGAGCGCCAGCGGGTGGCGATCGCGCGCGCCATCCTCGCCGACCCCCGCATCCTGATCCTCGACGAGGCCACCTCGTCATTGGACAGCGAGAGCGAGGCGCTGATCCAGGAGGGGCTGGCCGAGCTGATGCGCGGCCGCACCTCGTTCGTCATCGCCCACCGCCTGTCGACCATCCGGCGGGCCGACACCATCCTGGTGCTGGACGGCGGCAGGATCGTCGAGCAAGGGCGCCACCAGGACCTGCTGGCGCTGGGCGGCCTGTATCACAGCCTCTACACCAGGCAGTACGACCTCGAGTCCAACCTCTTCCGCAACCCGGGCGAAGCCGATCCCGAAGCGGAGCAGGTCAGCCCGCAGGCCCAGGGCGACGCCGCGGTGGCGAGGCTGCCCTTGCTGCCGATCTAGTTAAATCCCGCATCCCATCCGCCGGCCCTCCGCGCCCCCCGGTGGCGGCGGCTAGCTAGCTAGCAGGCTGCTGAAAAATCCCGCACACCGCGCTACGCCCTGCGGGTTGCGGCGGCGCGGGGCCGTCTGCGGCGTTGCCG